>NZ_LZJB01000062.1:0-9779 GCF_001666895.1 Mycobacterium sp. E3298 | reverse complement strand
CGCCGGCCAGTTGCTGCGCCGCGTGCGCTCCCGCCTCGCCCGGCTGGCCGGCGTCGGCGCCCCCGACGGTGCGGCTGCCGCGGAACCGGCGGGCAACCCGACGGTCAGCACCTACCACGCCTTCGCCGGTTCCTTGATCCGCGATTACGGGCTGCTGCTGCCCATCGAGCCCGACACCCGGCTGCTCGGCGAGACCGAGCTGTGGCAGCTGGCCTTCGACGTCGTCAGCCGCTACCGCGGGGAGCTGCACACCGACAAGACCCCCGCCGCGGTGACGTCGATGGTGCTGCGGCTGTGGGGTCAGCTGGCCGAACACCTGGTCGACACCCGGCTGCTCGGCGATACCCACGTGGAGCTGGAGCGGCTGATCCACACCCTGCCCGCGGGCCCCTATCAGCGCGACCGCGGCCCCAGCCAGTGGTTGCGACGGTTGTCGGACACCCAGACCCAGCGAGCCGAGCTGGTGCCGCTGCTCGACGCTTTGGGCGAGCGGATGCGGGCCGCCAAGGCGATGGACTTCGGCGTGCAGATGGCCTGCGCCGCACGGCTGGCGGCGGACTACCCGCGGGTCGGCGAGGAACTGCGCGGCCGCTACCGCGTGGTGCTACTCGACGAGTACCAGGACACCGGGCACGCGCAGCGGGTCGCCCTGTCGGCGTTGTTCGGCGGCGGTGTCGACGACGGGCTGGCGCTGACCGCCGTCGGCGACCCGATTCAGTCGATCTACGGTTGGCGCGGCGCCTCGGCGACCAACCTGCCACGCTTCACCACCGACTTCCCGCTGTCCGACGGCACACCGGCGCCGGTCCTGGAGCTGCGGACCAGCTGGCGCAACCCGCCGAGCACCCTGCGGCTGGCCAACGCGATCTCGGCGGAGGCGCGCCGCAGGTCCGTCGCCGTGCACGCGCTGCGGCCGCGCCCGGACGCGCCGGCCGGGACCGTCCGCTGCGCATTGCTGCCCGATGTGCAGGCCGAGCGGGAGTGGATCGCCGACGAGCTCGCCGCCCGGTACCGGGGGGCCGACGGCGGGAACCCGCCGACCGCCGCGGTCCTGGTGCGCCGCAACGCCGACGCCGCGCCCATCGCCGATGCGCTGCGCGCCCGGGGTGTCCCGGTCGAGGTCGTCGGGTTGGCCGGGCTGCTGTCGGTGCCGGAGGTCGCCGACGTCGTGGCCATGCTGCGGCTCGTGGCCGACCCGACCGCGGGCGCGGCGGCGATGCGGGTGCTCACGGGTCCGCGCTGGCGCCTCGGCGGCCGCGACGTGGCCGCGCTGTGGCGGCGCGCCCGGACGCTGTGCGACGGCGGGGGCGGGGCCGTCGCGCCGGAAGCGATCGCGATGGCGGCCGGCCCGGACGCCGACACCGCCTGCCTCGCGGACGCCATCGCGGATCCCGGCCCGGCGGAGTGCTATTCGGCCGCGGGGTATCAGCGCATCACCGCGCTGGGCGCCGAACTGCGCGCGCTGCGGGGCCACCTGCGCCATGCGCTGCCGGACCTTGTCGCCGAGGTGCGCCGGGTGCTCGGCGTCGACTGTGACGTCCGCGCCGCGGCGGGGGCGCAGTCCGGCTGGACCGGCACCGAACACCTGGACGCGTTCGCCGACGTCGTCGCCGGCTACGCCGAACGAGCGGACGCGGCCGACCGTTCGGCGACGGCGTCGGTGTCGGGGCTGTTGGCCTTCCTGGATGTGGCCGAGTCGGTCGAAAACGGCTTGCCGCCCGCCCCGTTGGTGGCCGCGCGCGATCGCGTGCAGGTGCTCACGGTGCACTCCGCGAAGGGGCTGGAGTGGCAGGTGGTCGCGGTGGCGCACCTGTCGGGCGGGATCTTTCCGTCGACCGCGTCCCGGAGCACCTGGCTCACCGACGCGGCGGAGCTGCCGCCGCTGCTGCGGGGCGACCGCGCCTCGACGGGCGCACTGGGCATCCCGGTGCTCGACACCTCGGATGTCACCAACCGAAAGCAGCTGTCCGACAAGATCTCCGAACATCGCCGACAACTGGAGCAGCGCCGCGTCGACGAGGAGCGGAGGCTGCTCTATGTCGCCATCACCCGCGCCGAGGACACCCTGCTGGTGTCCGGCCACCACTGGGGCGCCACGGGGATCAAACCGCGCGGGCCCTCGGATTTCCTGTGCGAGATCAAGGACGTCATCGACCGTTCGGCCTCGGCCGGTGACCCCTGCGGGGTGGTGGATCAATGGGCGTCCACCCCGGCCGACGGTGACCGGAACCCGTTGCGCGACAACACCGTCGAGGCCGTCTGGCCCGCCGATCCGCTGGCCGGCCGACGTGGTGATGTCGAGCGCGGTGCGGCGTTGGTGACCCGGGTGATGTCGAGCGACACCGGTGACGAAGGCGCCGACGTCGAGGGTTGGACCGCCGACGTCGACGCGCTGCTCGCCGAACGGGCGCGGGTGGCCCAACCGCCGTCCGGGGAGCTGCCCAGCCAGCTGTCGGTCAGCGGCCTGGTCGACCTGGCCCGCGACCCCGCGGCCGCGGCGCAGCGGCTGCGGTATCGGCTGCCGACGCGGCCCGACCCGCACGCGTTGCTGGGCAACGCGTTTCACGCGTGGGTCCAGCAGTTCTACGGCGCCGAGTGCCTGTTCGACCTCGCGGACCTGCCCGGTGCGGCGGATTCCGACGTCGGCGACACCCGGGAGTTGGCCGCGTTGCAGGCCGCGTTCACCGAATCGCCGTGGGCTGCGCGCACTCCGGTCGCCGTCGAGGTGCCCTTCGAGATGCCGATCGGCGACACCCTGGTGCGCGGCCGCATCGACGCGGTGTTCGCCGACCCCGACGGCGGCGCAACGGTCGTCGACTGGAAGACCGGAGAACCGCCGCACGGACCCGAAGCCATGCGGCAGGCCGCCGTCCAACTCGCCCTCTACCGCTTGGCGTGGGCCGCCCTGTCCGGTGTCCCGGCATCGTCGGTGCGCACGGCCTTCTATTACGTGCGCGCCCGCGCCACGGTCGCCCCCGACGATCTGCCCGCCCCCGCCGAACTGGCCGGGCTGCTGGGCGAGCCGGCCGTCGGGTGACCCGCGCTGCCCGGGTACCGGGGTGGCGATCGTGGTTACATTGAGGCGTGGGTGTCTCCTGCGCTGGCGTCGAGCCGATCACGGACCGCCGTGCGCAACGGTAGGTCGCGGCAACTGAGCGGTCTCGAAGAGACGCTGACCGCCCAGCGAGGCCACCAGTTGGTCGGCGTGGTGCGCATCCCCGAGGAGCACGCCAGCCCCATTCGGGTGATCACCCGCCGCGTGGCCATCGCGCTGGTGGTGCTGTTCGCGGCGGCCGTCATCGTCTACGCGGACCGCAACGGCTACCGCGATGTGCGGGGCCAGCCGCTGACCTTTCTGGACTGCGTGTACTTCTCCGCGGTGTCGCTGTCGACGACCGGCTACGGCGATATCACGCCATACACCGAAACCGCGCGTTTGGTTCACACCCTGATCTTCACCGCGCTGCGGATCGCGTTCCTGGCCGTATTGGTCGGCACGACCCTCGAGGTGCTCTCCGAGCGCTCCCGGCAGGGGTGGAAGATTCAGCGTTGGAGGAGCAGAGTGCGCAACCACACGATCGTGATCGGCTACGGCACTAAGGGCAAGACGGCCGTCGCGGCGATCCTCAGCGACGAGGCCGCCCAGGGCGAGGTCGTCGTCGTCGACACCGATCGCAGCACCCTCGAGCACGCCGCGACCGCGGGCCTGGTCACCGTGCACGGCGACGCCACCAAGGCCGACGTGCTTCGGCTGGCCGGGGCGCAACACGCGGCGTCGATCATCGTGGCCACCAGCCGCGACGACACCGCGGTGCTGGTCACGCTGACCGCCCGGGAGATCGCCCCCAACGCCAAGATCGTGGCGTCCATCCGAGAGGCCGAAAACCAGCACCTGCTACAGCAATCGGGCGCGGACTCGGTGGTGGTCTCCTCGGCGACCGCCGGCCGCCTGCTGGGGCTGGCCACCACCACGCCCAGCGTCGTGGAGATGATCGAAGACCTGCTGACACCGGACTTCGGGCTGGCGATCGCCGAGCGCGAGGTGGAGCCGGCCGAGGTCGGCGGCTCCCCGCGCCATCTGCGCGACATCGTGCTCGGCGTGGTGCGTGACGGCCACCTGCTGCGCATCGGCGCGCCCGAGGTGGACGCTGTCGAGGCCAACGACCGGCTGCTCTACATCCGGCACGCGGGGCACTAGTGGCGATCGCAAGAGCGGCAGAGCCGGTCGCGGCGGGTCGCCACGATGGCTGGGCGATCGCAAGAGCGGCGGAGCCGGTCGCGGCGGGTCGCCACGAAGGCTGGCTCTAGTGGGCATCGCGGACTTTCGGCTACGGAACGTGCCGTTGCTGTCGCGGGTCGGCGCCGACCGGGCCGACCAGCTGCGCACCGACGTCGAGGCGGCCGCCGCCGGCTGGGCGGACGCGGCGCTGCTGCGGGTGGATTCGCGCAGTCAGGTGCTGGTCGCCGACGGCCGGGTGGTGCTGGGCTCGGCGGCCAGGCTGGCCGACAAGCCGCCACCGGACGCGGTGTTCCTGGGCCGCATCGACAACGGGCGCCACGTGTGGGCGATCCGCGGCGCTCTGGAGGCGCCGGAGGACGAAGACGTGCACGCCGAGGTGGTGAACCTGCGCGGCCTGGGGTCGATCCTCGACGACACCAGCAGCCAACTGGTCTCGTCGGCCGTCGCGCTGCTCAATTGGCACGACTCGGCGCGGTTCAGCTCGGTCGACGGCTCGCCGACCCGCCCGGCGCGGGCGGGCTGGGCACGGGTCAACCCGGTCACCGGGCACGAGGAGTTTCCGCGCATCGACCCGGCCGTGATCTGCCTGGTCCACGACGGCGGCGACCGTGCGGTGCTGGCCCGCCAGGCGGTGTGGCCGGAGCGGATGTTCTCGCTGTTGGCCGGGTTCGTCGAGGCCGGTGAATCGTTCGAGGTCTGCGTCGCCCGCGAGATCCGCGAGGAGATCGGCCTCACCGTCCGCGACGTCCGCTACCTGGGCAGCCAGCCGTGGCCGTTCCCGCGCTCGCTCATGGTCGGCTTCCACGCCGTCGCGGACCCCGGCGAGGAGTTCTCGTTCAACGACGGCGAGATCGCGGAGGCGGCGTGGTTCACCCGCGACGAGGTGCGCGCGGCGCTCGCGGCCGGTGACTGGTCCAGCTCGGCGGATTCGAAACTGCTGCTGCCCGGCTCGATCTCGATCGCGCGCGTGATCATCGAATCCTGGGCCGCGATCGACTGACCCGGCGCCGCTACTTGATGCGGTCCGTCACGGTCTGCAGCACGGCGCTGGCGACCTGATCGGTGGGTTCGATTCCCAGCACGCCGACTGAGACCAGCACCGATGACTTCACCGTGTAGAGGTGAATCCAGCCGTCGGAGTTCAACTTCAACGTCAGGGAATCCGGCTTGTTCAGCGTGAAGTCATACGCGGTGTGGTGCAGGGAGGCGCACTGATCCAGCGTCGTGTGCAGCTGGTTGAGCGCCCCGCGGGCGACGTTGGCGTCCGGGTAGACGACGACGGCGTTGGTGACCTCGTTGATCGGGGCGATGCCGCCCGGCCTCAGGTCGTCGGTCGAGCCGGCGTAGGCGACAGAGCGGTATTCCTTCCAGCCCCCGGCGAAGGTGAGGTCCGTGGTTCCCACCGCCCGGCACGGCGCCGGCGGGTTGCCGATGGTCTCCCGTGGCGGATCGTGGCGGTCGGCATACGGATACGGTTGCAGGCCTTCGAAATTGGCGATGTGACGCGCATCGTCGAGGCTGATGACCAAGGAGTCGGCGTACACGTGCGGGCTCGGGTTCGCCGCCGTACGGGAGTGCGAGCATGCCGTCAGTACGGCGACGGCGATGACGGCCGAAGCCATGCCGGCCAGCGACAGGCGCCGAGGCAAGCGGCTCGACCGATCACTCGACGCCATGCTCGCCAATGTTAGGGCCGCGCTCGGCGGCAGGCAGAGCAGTTGGTGAACACCGGCGGCGTGTCGGCGCGCCCGGCCCTCTTTAGGCGCCGGCCTCGGCCAGCTTGGCCTTGACCTCGGCCGCGCTCGGGTTGGTCAGGGTGGATCCGTCGGCGAACTTCACCGTCGGGACCGTCCGATTGCCGCCGTTGACCGACCCGACGAATTCCGCCGCCGCGGGGTCGTGCTCGATGTCGACCGCCTGGTACGGAATTCCGTTGGATTTCAACACAGTCATGAGGCGATGGCAGTAGCCACACCATGAGGTCGTGTAGACGGTGATCGGGGCAGTGGTCATAGCTCGTTAACGTAGCCCGCAGGCGGTGTGTTCCGCGCCCGAACACCGCACCCATATCCCGACGCGCACCGGCCGGGGCCGCGGTTTGTCGGCCATCGCTGCCAAGATGGACGCCATGCCGATGGTCGCCGACGCCTTGACCGCCGGGCTGGACGACGAGCAACGCGAGGCCGTCCTGGCTCCCCGCGGCCCGGTCTGCGTGCTTGCCGGGGCCGGAACGGGCAAGACCCGCACCATCACCCACCGGATCGCGCAGTTGGTGGCGAGCGGCCATGTGGCCGCCGGGCAGGTGCTGGCGGTCACGTTCACCCAGCGGGCGGCGGGGGAGATGCGTTCCCGGCTGCGCACGCTGGACGCCGCAGCGGGCGCCGACACCGGCGTCGGCGGGGTGCAGGCCCTGACCTTTCACGCCGCGGCGCACCGGCAGCTGCGGTACTTCTGGCCGCGGGTGGTCGGTGACACCGGCTGGCAGCTGCTGGACACCAAGTTCGCCGTGGTGGCGCGGGCGGCCAGCCGCTCAAGGATCAACGCAAGTACCGACGACGTCCGCGACCTGGCGGGCGAGATCGAGTGGGCCAAGGCGTCGCTGATCACCCCCGAGGAGTATCCGGCCGCCGTGGCCGAGGCCGGGCGGGACATCCCGCTCGACGCCGCCCGGGTCGCGACCGTGTACGCCGCCTACGAGGCGCTGAAGGTCCGCGACGAATCGGTGACGCTGCTCGACTTCGACGACCTGCTGCTGCACACCGCGGCGGCGATCGAGAACGACGCCGCCGTGGCCGACGAATTCCGGGGCCGCTACCGCTGTTTCGTCGTCGACGAATACCAGGACGTCACACCGCTGCAGCAGCGGGTGCTGGCGGCGTGGCTGGGCGACCGGGACGACCTGACCGTCGTCGGTGACGCCAACCAGACCATCTACTCGTTCACCGGGGCCTCGCCGCGGTTCCTGCTGGACTTCTCGCGGCGCTATCCCGACGCCACCGTGGTCCGCCTGGAACGCGACTATCGCTCCACCCCGCAGGTGGTGTCGTTGGCCAACCAGGTGATCGCCGCGGCCCGCGGGCGGGTCGCCGGCAGCAAGCTGCACCTGTCCGGTCAGCGTCCGCCGGGCCCGGCGCCGTCGTTCCGCGAGCATCCCGACGAACCGGCCGAGGCCGCCGCTGTCGCGGCGTCGATCGCCCGGCTGATCGAAGCGGGCACCCCGGCGTCGGAGATCGCCGTGCTCTACCGGGTCAACGCGCAGTCCGAGGCCTACGAGGAGGCGCTGACCGAGGCCGGCATTCCCTATCAGGTTCGCGGCGGCGAGGGCTTTTTCACCCGGCAGGAGATCAAACAGGCGCTGCTGGCGCTGCAGCGGGCGGCCGAGCGCGGCGCCGACGGTCCGCTGCCCGGCGTCGTAAGAGCCGTCCTGGAACCGCTGGGTCTGACGGCCGAGCCGCCGGTGGGCGCCCGGGCCCGGGAGCGCTGGGACGCGCTGGCCGCGCTGGCCGAGCTGGTCGACGCCGAGGTGGCCCAGCGCCCGCAGCTGGACCTCGCCGGCCTGCTGGCCGAGCTTCGGTTGCGCGCCGACGCGCGCCACCCGCCGGTGGTGCAGGGCGTGACGCTGGCCTCGTTGCACGCCGCCAAGGGGCTGGAGTGGGACGCGGTGTTCCTGGTCGGGCTGGCCGACGGCACGCTGCCCATCTCGCACGCGTTGGCGCACGGCCCCGAAAGCGAGGCGGTCGAGGAGGAGCGCCGGCTGCTGTACGTCGGAATCACCAGGGCGCGAATCCATTTGACGCTCAGCTGGGCGCTGGCCCGCAACCCGGGCGGACGGCAGGGCCGCAAGCCGTCGCGGTTCCTCAACGGCATCGCGCCCCAGGCCCGCGCCGACGCCGCCCCCAACAAGTCCCGGCGCAACCGGGGACCCGCGGCGCGCTGCCGGATCTGCAACAAGGACCTGTCCACCGCCGCGGCGGTCATGCTGCGGCGGTGCGAGACGTGCGCGGCCGACGTCGACGAAGACTTGCTGCTGCGGCTCAAGGCGTGGCGGCTCGACGTCGCCAAGGAGCAGCAGGTGCCCGCGTATGTGGTCTTCACCGACAACACCCTGATCGCCATCGCCGAGCTGCGGCCCGGGGACGAGGACGCGCTGATCGCGATCCCCGGCATCGGCGCGCGCAAGCTGGAGCAGTACGGGCCCGACGTGCTGGAGTTGGTGCGCGGCGCCTGACCACACCGTCGAGCGTGGGGCTTGTGGACGAATTCGAGGCAATTGCCGTACTAGGGCCCACACTCGGTGAGGCTGTCGCCGATAAGCGCAGGTCAGAAAATCGTTTGTGCCGCGCGCCCGCGGCCGTTTACCCTCGAAGCTGCGTTCTGGCACGACGAAGGGAGGTGGCCACGATGATCAACGACGCGTTCGGTGTGGACGTGGCCGCCGCGGCGGCCACGCTCAAGCATGCCGCCGCCGTGCCGGCGGCCGCGTTGAAGCATCGCGCCGCCGCCGCCGCGACGAACGCGTCCGCAGGACTCGAGGTCCACCGAATGGCTACGTAACTCCCCGGTCTCACCGGATGGCCACGGACCCGAAGTCAAGGATCCGTGGCCATAGTCTTTTCGGGCGCAAGCCCGCTCCCTGGTCCGGATCAGCGAAATCCGCAAGCCCCGACCAGGAAGCAGGTGAGCAGGACATGTCGGCCCTGACAGTCCCCAGACAGCCGTCGCCGGCGTTGCCGTGTCACGCCGGCGATCCCGACCTCTGGTTCGCCGAGACCCCGGCCGACCTCGAGCGCGCCAAGGCGCTTTGCGCGGGCTGCCCGATCCGGCGCGAGTGCCTGGCGTCCGCGCTGGAGCGGGCCGAGCCCTGGGGGGTGTGGGGCGGCGAGATCCTCGACCGCGGCGCCATCCTGAGCTTCAAACGACCGCGCGGACGCCCCCGCAAGGACGAGGTCGCCGCCTAGATGGCCGCGCTGTCGGGCTCGGCGAAGCCGGGAATCAGCTCCTCGGAGAGGGCCTTGATCGGCACCCGCGCGTCCAGCTGGCACAGGATCGCCGCCACCGAGGCGATGACCCGCATCGGGATGGCCAGCTTGGGCGGCAGGTCCATCTGCCGGGCCGTCTTGATCTGGGACACCGACCGGTCGATCTGGCCGACGGTCATGCGCTGCAGCCATTTGCGCGTGTAGTGGAACTCGTCGACCTCGATGGGTTCGACGTACTGGCGCAGCATTTCGTCGATGTCGCGCACGGACACCTGCTGGCCCTTCTGGATGAACCCGACCTTCTCCATCGTCGGCAGCAGCAGATCGTAGTTCTTGTCGCGGGCCAGGCGGATCGTCATCCCGAGCTCGATGGGGTAGCCGCCGGGCAGCGGTGCGACCGCGCCGAAGTCGATGACGCCCATGCGGTCGTCGGGCAGCAGCATGAAGTTGCCCGGGTGGGCGTCGCCGTGCAGCATCCCCAACCGGCGCGGCGCGTCGAAGGTGAGCTCGAGCAGCCGGGTGCCGATCAGGTCGCGCTGCTCGCGGGTGCCGTCGCGGAT
>NZ_LZJB01000061.1:0-808 GCF_001666895.1 Mycobacterium sp. E3298 | reverse complement strand
CGGCCTCCGCGTGACCACCGGCCGGGAGGTCATCGAGCTGCGCCCGGACCTGGATTGGGACAAGGGCAAAACGCTGCGCTGGGTGCTCGATCACCTAACCGAGGCCGAACCCGGCGCCCGGACCCCGGTCTACCTCGGCGACGACATCACCGACGAGGACGCGTTCGACGCGGTCGGCGACGGCGGCGTGCCAATCCTGGTGCGGCACTACGACGACGGCGACCGCGCCACCGCGGCGCGATTCGCGCTGGACAGCCCCGCGCAGGCCGGCGAGTTCACCGCCCGCCTGGCGCGCAAGCTATCGCCCTAAGCCTGTATGTATTCCGCGGCGCCGTCGTCGAGGACCACCCGCGGGCCGCTGCCCTCGGCCCCCGAGGCCTCGGTGCGAAACACCGCCTTGCCCGGCTCGGTGCGCCAGATGAGCGTGGTCAGCGTCTCGCCGGGAAACACCGGCGAGGTGAACCGCGCGGCGATCGAGGTGACGTTGGCGGCGGTCCCGCCGCCGAGCTCGGCGACCAGCGCGCGGCCCGCGACCCCGTAACTGCACAGGCCGTGCAGGATCGGCTTGGGGAAGCCGGCGAGCTCGCGGGCGAACCACGGGTCGCTGTGCAGCGGGTTGCGGTCACCGGAGAGCCGGTAGATCAACGCCTGATCCTCCCGGGTGGGCAGGGCGACCCGGGCGTCGGGTTCGCGGTCCGGGATCTCCGGGGCCACCGGGCGCTGGCCCGGCACGCCGCCGAACCCGCCCTCGCCGCGGATCACCAGGGTGGTGAGCGTCTCGGCGATCAGCTTCTCCGAATCCGGGTCG
>NZ_LZJB01000060.1:0-24748 GCF_001666895.1 Mycobacterium sp. E3298 | reverse complement strand
GGTGTGCAGCGCGGTGGTGTCGAACCCGGCCGCGGCGATGGAATCCAGGGTCCGCCGGTTCGGCTCGCATCCGGCGGCCAGCCACGACCACGGCTTCGCGACCAGGTCCTGGAAGCGGCCGGTCGTGCCGTCCCCCCGCACATGCTCGAGGACGACGAGCCTTCCGCCGGGGGTGAGCACGCGGCGGATCTCACCCAGCGTGGCGGCCACGTCGTCGACCGAGCACAACACCAGACCGATGTGCACCGAGTCGAAGCTGTTGTCCGGGAAGGGGATCGACTCACCGGTCCCCTCCACGATGTCGACGGCGACGCCGTGGCGACCGGCGAGCCGGGACGCCATCCGCCGGAACGGCGCCTCCGGCTCCACGGCGGCGACCGACGTCACCGCCGCGGGCAGGAACCTCAGGTCGGTTCCCGGCCCGAGGCCGAGCATCAACAGCCGGCCGGTCGCGTTGCTCAGCGCCGCGCGCCGGTACCGGTGATAGAACAACCGGTCGAAGACCGGCTGGCCGAACCGATATACATAGGGGAACAACGGATTACGACGAGTCACCGGCCGCCCAGGTCCATCCGGAACGGCGGGTATTCGTCGCGCATCAGGGAAACGTACACGGCCACCCGATACCGCCAGCGGACGATGCCCAGCAAGAGATCGGACATGCCCCCCGGGATGGTCCCGGTGCACAACAGCGTCACCGCGGTGACCACGCACAGCAGCTGCAGCAGCGGCTCCATCGACCAGCAGAGCAGGACCTGCGGGATGGCCAGCAGCCATTTCACCAGCACGGCCCAGTTCTTCAGCCGCTCCGGATAGTCGACCTGCAGATCGCCCGGATAGTCCGGCCGCGACGAGAGCGTGAACGGCGGGTACCTGTCCGTGCTGTTCATCGGGAACCGGAAATTCATCACCCGCCACGACCAGCGCAGCACGCCGACGTTGAAGTCGAAGATCGGCCGCGGGTACCGCCCGGTGAACAGGATGGCGACGCCCGCGACGATTGTCGACAGCGGGTAGATCAGGTACAGCCCGATCAGGATCGGGTAGTGCGGCACCGCCAGCACGCACCACTTCACCAGCCAAAGCCAGCGTGACGGGGCGTCGAAATCGCCTCGCACCCTGACGGATTCGTCGTTCATGAGCTGGATCGGCTGGTCGTCGCCGCCCCCATCTCCCGGTCGATTTCCGCGGAAATCCGGCGGTGGCTCGTCCACAACAGAAACATCGTAAGCGCGCGGGCCTGCAGCCGGTCCGGGATCAGCGCGGCCGGCCGCAACACGATCTCACCGTGCGATACCGGCAGCGATGCGACCCGCGACACGGCCATCACCCTGCGCCGCCGGGTCCTCTCATACCTGCGCAGCGCACTCGATACGCCCGCGCCGGTCGCCCGATCCGAGAGGGCCTTGCACAGCACCATGGTGTCGAGCAGGGCCTGGTTGGTCCCCTGCGCCAAGGTCGGCGGCATCGTGTGCGCGGCGTCGCCGAGCAACGTGATCGGGCCGCGCCCCGCGGGCGGCATCGGATGCCGGAAATGCGGGTACGGCGAGGGCGCAAGGTCGTCGTCGGTCAGCGCCGCCAACACCCGATCGACGGCGTCGGACCACCCGGTGAAATGGGAACGGATCGTCTCGATCGGACGGTGCGGCCGCACGAACTCGTGCGACCACGGCAGGTCGAACCACCACTGCACGTCGGAACCCCCGGCCGGCCACAGGCCCAGGTTCCCCCGCTCGCCGACGACCATGAGCGCGGTGTCCCTGTCCGGGATCTCCGCGAGGCTGATCAGCCCCTGCCAACTGCACCAGCCGGTGGGCTTGGCCGCCCGGCCGCCGACGGCGTCGCGGACCATCGAGTGCAGGCCGTCGGCGCCGATCACCACGTCACCCTCGACCGAGCCGCCGTCGCCGAACTCGACCCGGACGCCGCCGTGCGTGCCGGCCAACGCCACCGCCCGGCAGTCGCAGCGGACGCGGTCGGCCGGAAAGCCGTCCAGCAACCGCTCCAGCAGCACCCGGCGCGGAACCATCCGGACGGGTCCGCCCAGCCGGTCGGCCAACGCGGTCACGTCCAGCGTGGCCAGCGGGCGGCCCGTGGACGTCACGGCCCGCACGGTGGACAGCAGCTGACCGGCCCCGTCCATGTCGACGCCCAGCTGACGGAGCACCGTATCGCCGTTGGACCAGATCGTCACCGCACCGCCGGGCGCCCGGAGCTCGGGCCGCCGCTCGAAGACCGTGACGTCGTGCCCGTCCCGCAGCAATCCCCGGGCCACCGAGATGCCGCCCACACCGGCGCCCACCACCAGCACCCGAAGGGAGCGCCCGTGGCCAGACACGTCAGGGCCTTACATCGAGCGCTGCAGCAGGACTTGGCCGCTGTCGGCGGCGACCACCTGCACGGCGGCGATCTGGTCGACCGGCGTCGAGATGCTGCCCGCGGGCGTCGCGGTGTGCCCCGGCACGGCCACCCAGGTCGCCAGCCGCGTCTGGCTGCCGTCGCGACCCACCACGACCATCGCCAGCGTGTCGTGGTGCGCGTTCAACGGCGCCAGGCACACACACCGCAGGTTGATCGCTGTGCCCCAGTGCTGGCTGGACAGCTCCACCGAGGAGGTCAGCAGCGTCGTGCCCACCTGCGCCATCGGCTCCGCGGAGGCGGCCACCTGCTGCGACGAGGTCGACGAATAGCCCTGCACGCCGACGAACACACCGATCGCCAGCACCACGGCCGCGGCCGACGAGGCAACCCACGTCACGATGCGCGTGCGACGCCGGCGCCAGCTCACCTTGGCCAGCAACGACGTCAACAGCTCCGGCGACATCTCCGGTGTCGCCGCCAACGATTGCGCCGGGTCGTTCATCGCGGCGACTTCCTCGCGGCTCAGCTGCGAGAGCAGGGCCGGCACACCGCTCAGGTCGGCGACGGCCTCCCGGCAGGCCCGGCAGTGCGCCAGGTGCGCCTCGAATTCGCGACGCTCGGCGGCCGACAACGAGCCCAACACGTATGCGGCGTCCCACATCACGTAAGGGTCGTCGGGCGGGCCGATCCCCCGTAGCGGCGCCTTCATGTCATCCATTTCCTCTTCACCCTTCAAGCTTTCGGAGCCCCTCAGCGGGTGACTCCAAGTTCCTGCAGAGTGAGCCGCAACGCCCGCACGGCGTAGTGTAATCGCGACTTCACCGTTCCCTCGGCAATGCCGAGGTCCGCAGCAATCTGTGCGGTCGTCCATCCGCGGTAGTAGGACCGCTCGATCACGGCCCGGTGCTCCACGGACAGCTGCGCCATCGCGTCGGCGATCAGCAGCTTGTCCAGCGCGGCGTTCACCTCGTCGGGCGTCGACCGCTCGGGTGCGCCGGCCTCGTCGGTCGAGGCGACGATGTTGCGGAAACGGGCGCTGCGCCGGTCGTCGATGATCATGTTGCGCGCGACCGTGAACAGCCACGCCCGCGCCGAGCGCTCGGTGTCCCCGACGACCTCCGGGTGCTGCCAGGCTCGCAACAACGTCTCCTGGACCACGTCCTCGGACATGCTCGCGTCGCCGGTCAACCGGAGCGCGTAACGCCACAAAACCGCTGCGTGCTCGTCGTAGAGCGCCTTCATCAGGGCGGCTTCGGCAGCTTCCGACGCCCCACGAGTGCCTGCCACACGAGCCACTCCATCACCTCCGACTACTGAAACGAGTCGAATGGCGGCTCGGTTCAATCGCCGCGACCCGCCGCACCCCGGCTCCGCCGCGCTTGCGATCGCGACCCGGTTCAATCGCCGCGACCCGCCGCGCCCGGCTCCGCCGCGCTTGCGATCGCGACCCGGTTCAAACGGCGCGACCCGCCGCGCCCGGCTCCGCCGCGCTTGCGATCGCGACCCGCCGACCCGCCGGTTTAGGCCAGCGTCAGGATGCGCGGACCGGCGTCGGTGACGGCCACGGTGTGTTCCCAGTGTGCCGCACGGGAGCCGTCGGAGGTGGTGACGGTCCACTCGTCGTCGAGCACCACGGTCTTGCCCGTCCCCAGCGTCAGCATCGGTTCGATCGCCAACACCGACCCCGGCGCCAGCAGCGGGCCGCGCCCCGGCGAGCCCTCATTGGGCAGGAACGGGTCCATGTGCATGTGCCGGCCGATGCCGTGGCCGCCGTAGCCCTCCACGATGCCGAACGCGAGCCCGTGCCGGCCCTCGGCCGCGCGCGTGCCCGTTTCGATGGCGTGCGAGACATCGGTCAGCCGGTTGCCGGGCACCATCGCCGCGATCCCGGCCTCCAGCGATTCCCTGGTCGCGTCGCAGAGCGCCTGGTCGGCCGCGTCGAGGGTCCCGACGCCGAATGTGATCGCGGCGTCGCCGTGCCAGCCGTCCAGCACCGCGCCGCAGTCGATGGACACCAGGTCACCCGGCGCCAAAATCTCTCCGGCCGACGGGATCCCGTGCACCACCCGCTCGTTCACCGAGGCGCAGATCGAGGCGGGGTAACCGTGATAGCCGAGGAACGAGGGGATCGCGCCCGCCTCCCGGATCACCGACTCGGCGATCTGGTCGAGGCCCAGGGTCGACACGCCGGGAACCGCGGCCCCCCGCACCGCCTGCAGCGCCGCCGCGACCACCGCCCCCGCCGCCGCCATCGCGTCGAGTTCGTCGGGGGTGCGCTGCGGCACGATCTTGCGACTCCGCAGCCGGGCCAGCGGGCGCACGATTACTTGCCCAGCGCTTGCAGGGCGCGGGCGAACACCTCGTCCATGGTGCCGACGGCGTCGACCGTCTTGAGTTCGTCGCGGTAGTACTCCAGCAGCGGCGCGGTCTCGTCGCGGTAGACCTTCATCCGGTTCAGGATGACGTCGTCGGTGTCGTCCGCGCGGCCGCGGGCCTTGAGCCGTTCCAGCAGCTCGTCCTCCGAGACGCGGAACTCGAGCACCGCGTCGATGTCAGCGCCCCGGCGTTCGAGCATCCGGTGCAGCGCCTTGGCCTGCTCCGTCGACCGGGGATACCCGTCCAGGACGAAGCCGCCGCCAGCGTCGGAATCGCTGAGGCGGTCGTCAACGAGCTGGTTGGTCAGCTCGGAGGGCACCAGATCACCGGCGTCCAGGTAGCGCTTGGCCTCCAGGCCGAGCTTGGTCCCGTTCTCGATGTTGCTGCGGAAGAGCTCACCGGTGGAAATGTGCGGGATCCCGAGCTTTTCGGAGAGCTTCTGGGCCTGCGTTCCCTTGCCCGCCCCCGGCGGCCCGAGCAAAACGACTCTCACTTCAGGAACCCTTCATAGTTGCGCTGCATCAGCTGGCTTTCGATCTGCTTGACCGTATCCAAACCGACACCAATCATGATCAAAACCGCGGTACCGCCGAACGGCAAATTCTGAACCGCTCCGCCATTGCCTATCTGCAGGAACAAGTTGGGCAGCACCGAGATCGCGCCGAGGTAGATCGAGCCCGGCAGGGTGATCCGGCTCAGCACATAGCGCAGGTAATCGGCGGTGGGCTTGCCCGGGCGAATGCCGGGAATGAAGCCGCCGAACTTCTTCATCTCGTCGGCACGTTCGTCGGGGTTGAACGTGATCGACACGTAGAAGTACGTGAAGAAGATGATCAGCCCGAAGTAGATGCTGATGTAGATCGGGTCGCTCGGATCGGACAGGTAACTGCCGACGAACTTGTCCCACCAGCTGTTGCCCACGCCGCCGCTGCCGCTGCGGATCAACTGCGTGATCAGGTGCGGGATGTAGATGAGCGACGACGCGAAGATCACCGGGATGACGCCGGCCTGGTTGACCTTCAGTGGCAGGTAGGTCGACGTTCCGCCGTACATGCGCCGGCCCACCATGCGCTTGGCGTATTGCACGGGGATCCGGCGCTGGCCCTGCTCGACGAACACCACGCCGACGATGATGACCAGGGCGGCGACGCAGACGGCGGCGAAGATCGCCCCGCCGCGGCTGTCCAGGATGGTCTTGCCCTCGGACGGGATGCGCGCCGCGATGCCCACGAAGATCAGCAGCGACATGCCGTTGCCGATGCCGCGCTCGGTGATCAGCTCACCCATCCACATCACCAGCGCCGCGCCGGCCGTCATCACCATCACGATGACGACCAGCGTGAAGATGCTCTGGTCGGCAATGATGTCCAGCGAGCAACCCTGCAGCAGCCCGCCGTTGGCCGCCAGCGCCACGATGCTGGTCGCCTGCAGGATGGCCAGCGCGATCGCCAGGTAGCGGGTGTACTGCGTCATCTTGGCCTGGCCGGACTGGCCCTCCTTGCGCAGTTCCTCGAACCGCGGGATGACCACCGTGAGCAGCTGCACGATGATGCTGGCGGTGATGTAGGGCATCACCCCCACCGCGAACACCGTCAGTTTCAGCAGCGCACCGCCGGAGAACAGGTTGATCAGCGAATAGATCTGGCCGGCCGCGCCACCGCTGGCCTCCTTGATGCACTGCTGGACGTTCGGGAAATTGACGCCCGGGGACGGCAAAGCGGCGCCCAGCCGATAGAGAACGACGATGCCCAGCGTGAAGAGGATCTTCCGTCTCAGGTCGACTGTCCGCAGCGATGAGATGAAAGCCGAAAGCACTCTTCCTCCTGCGCAGCCGGGGGGTCTCCTGCATTCCGCGCCCAACACCCGCAGGCCAGGACGTACGGCCGCTTTATCTAAAGCGCGTAAAACCGTGTACGAGACTAACAGCTGGATTGGGTGACGCCGTCCACGGCCGTCGGCGACCGCCCATAAATGCACAGGAAGCCGTAAGCCACCGGAGGTAGAGTTCAGTTGGCTCGTTGCATTTGCTAAATAAATAGGAGCACCATGACACGCACTGACCAAGACAGCTGGGACTTGGCCTCCAGCGTCGGTGCCACGGCCACCATGGTCGCCGCGGCCCGCGCGCTGGCCAGCGAGGGCACCGACCCGATCATCGACGACCCGTTCGCGGCGCCCCTGGTGCGAGCCGTCGGGCTGGAGTTCTTTCGCCGCCTGGTCGACGGTGAGTTGGCCCCGGGGGACGTCCAAGACGGCGAACGAAACTTGCAGCTGGAAACCGATTCGATGGCCGTGCGCACCCGCTTCTTCGACGACTTCTTTCTCAACGGCGCCCGCGACGGCATCCGCCAGTCGGTGATCCTCGCGGCCGGCCTCGACGCGCGCGCGTACCGGTTGAGCTGGCCGCCCGGCAGCGTGGTGTACGAGGTGGACCAGCCCAAGGTGGTCGAATTCAAGACCGCCACCATGGCCGAGCTGGGCGCCACTCCCACCGCGGAACGCCGGACCGTCAGCGTCGACCTGCGCGACGACTGGCCGGAAGCGTTGCGGCGCAGCGGTTTCGACCCGGCACAGCCCACGTCGTGGAGCGCCGAGGGGCTGCTGATGTACCTGCCGCCCGAGGCCCAGGACCGGCTCTTCGACAACATCACCGAGCTCAGCGCCCCCGGCAGCAAGCTGGCGACCGAATTCCACGGCGATTCGGGCCGGACGATGACCGAACGCGCCAATCAGTTCAACGAGCGGTGGGCGAACCTGGGCTGCGACATCGACCTGTCCGGGCTGTTCTTCGAGGGCGAGCGCAGCAACGTCGTCGAGTACTTGTCAGGCCACGGCTGGCAGGTCAGCACACGCGAGCGCCGCGAGTATTTCGCCGACTACGGTCTGGTCTTCCCCGACGACGACACGTCGCAGCTGCGCAACATCGTCACCGTCTCCGCGGCGCTGAGTTAACCCGGTGGCGGCGACCCGCTAGCTGGGCCTGGCGGCCGGGGCACGCACCACCATCGGCACGGCGGGGAAGCACCACGCCATCTCGGTGCGCGACTTGCGCAGCGCGGCGGTGCCGTAGCCCTTCTTGCGGTGTTCGGGGTGAATCCAGATCCGCACGTTCACCTCGCCGCCGAGCAACTCGCCGAACACCATTCCGACCTTCTCGCCGGAGTCGACGGCCACGAACCAGGCGGCCTCCTCGTCGTCGAGCCGTCCGAGCGCCGCGCTGATCTCGTCGTCGAGGTTGCCGGCCGGCCCACCGGAACCGTCGCCCGCCGCGCCCATGTCCTCGGTGCGGGCGGCGAAGATGTCGCGGTCCTTATCGGCGGAAAAGGGCCGCAGTTCCAGGGTCTCCCCGGAGCTGGCCGGCCGCTCGCCGAGGGTGAAGCTCAGCTGCTTGTTCAGGTCCTCGAGTTCGGTCAGGATCTTGCGGCGCGAGTCGATGGTGAGCTGGTCGAACGACATTCCCATCACCGCTTCGGCGGCCACGTGGGAGGTGTCGAGCAGCCGGACGATCGCCTCGACCGCGGCCGCCTTGTTCTCGGACTCCACGACGACATCGGCGATCTCGTGCCGCCGTTCAAGGGCTTTCAGCAGAGCATCGGCGATCTCGCGACGGGCGGCTTTGCGGTCGTGGTCGGTCATTGCACCAGCCTAGAACGCCGGTGGGGGAAGCGCGCTACATCGCCGGTTTCCCAGCTCCAGGAACCGTCGGTAGCGGTCCTGCACCGGGGCCGCCCAGGCGGGGTCGGGTTCGACGACGCGCTCGGTGCGGGCCCAGCGCGCGGCGTCGGCGATCGAGGTTTCCAGGCCCGCCGCGATCCGCGCGAGGAAGGCCGCGCCCAGCGCCGCCCCCTCGGGAACCGCGGACACCTCGACCGGCCGCCCGGTGGCGTCGGCGATGGCCTGCATCCACGGCCCGACCCGGGTGCCGCCGCCCGTGGCGACGATCCGCGCCGCCGGCGCCCCGCCGAGCTCGATGAGCTGGCGGACCACGAAGCCGGACGCCTCGTAGGCGGCCCGGCGCAGCGCGGCGGCGTCGTGGGTGAGGTCGAGGGCTTCGAGCACGGCCCGGCGATCCGGGTCGTGGAACGGGGTGCGCTCCCCGCGGATGTAGGGCGACCACACCGGCACCCGCCCGGGCAGCGCCGCGGCCGGGTCGGCGGGTGCGACGACGCGGTCCACCCAACCGAGGAACAGCCCGCCGGCATTGCTGGCCCCGCCGATCTGGTTCTTGCCCGCGGCCGTGTGGGGAATGGTCCACAGTCCGGGCACCTGCCGGGGCTCTGCGATGGTGGTCCACACGATCAACGTGGTGCCGCACAGCACCAGCACGTCGCCGTCGCGGTCGGCGCCCGCCACGATCTGTTCGCACAACGCGTCGATCGCGCCGATCCCCAGCGCGGCGCCGCCGCCCCGCACCCGCCCGACGGCGGCGCCCATGCTCTCCACCCGGGGCATCTGGTCGGGCCGGGCGCCCCGTTCGGCGCACGCCTCGGGATTCCAGCCGGTCCCGTCGAACAGCGGGTAAGCGGTGGCGGCGGTGGCGAAGTCGATCACCGCCTCGCCCGCCAGCGCGTAATTGGCCACCGCGGGCGCCGGCCAGTACCCGGCCGCGCCGCGCGCCTCGCCGGCGGTCCAGCGCAGGAACTCGGCGGCCTCGCCCAGCGCGGGCAGCGGCTGCGCGTCCTGTTCCGGAACCCGGCCGCGTTCGTCGCCGTAGAGCAGCCCGGGCGTCATCGGCGCACCCTCGGCGTCGACGGCCGTCAGTGACGGCACCATCGCCGACACGGCGACCGCCCTCGCGTCCGGACGGTCCAGCTGGTCGAGCGCCACCACCGGTCCCCGCCGCCACGCCTCGCCCGCGTCGTGCTCCAGCCGGCCGGGCGTCGGCACCCGCAATTGGTGCGGGATCCGCGCCCGCGCCGTCACCCGGCCGTCGGCGTCCGCGGCGACCGCCTTGACCGCGGTGCTGCCGACGTCGATGCCGATTGTGACGCCTTCACGTGACACGGGCGTCACCGTACGCCAGCATTGGGGTTCGTGACGTCAAGACCGCGCGCCCTGGTGACCGCCCCGCTGCGCGGGCCGGGTTTCGCCAAGCTCCGCGAACTCGCCGACGTCGTCTACGACCCCTGGATCGAGCAGACACCGCTGCGGATCTACAGCGCCGAACAACTCGCCGAGCGCATCACCGCCGAGGCCGCCGATGTCGTTGTGGTGGAAAGCGACTCGGTGGCCGGCCCGGTCTTCGGCCTGGGCCTGCGGGCGATCGCCTCCACCCGCGGCGACCCCAACAACGTCGACATCGCCGGCGCCACCGCGGCCGGGATCCCGGTGCTGAACACCCCGGGCCGCAACGCCGACGCGGTCGCCGAGATGACAGTGGCGCTGCTGCTGGCCGTCACCCGCGGGCTGCTGCCCGCGGACTCGGATGTCCGCAGCGGCAACATCTTTCGCGACGGAACCATCCCCTATCAGCGGTTCCGCGGCTGGGAGGTCGCCGGGCGCACCGCCGGGCTGGTGGGCCTCGGCGCCGTCGGCCGCGCCACCGCGTGGCGGCTGTCCGGCCTGGGCCTGCGGGTCATCGCCCACGACCCGTACAACGACGAGGCCCGGCACGGCCTGGACGAACTGCTCGCCGAGGCCGACGTCGTCTCCATGCACGCCCCCGTCACCGACGACACCGTCGGCATGATCGGCGCCGAGCAGTTCGCCGCCATGCGCGACGGCGTGGTCTTCCTCAACACCGCCCGCGCCCAGCTGCACGACACCGACGCACTCGTCGACGCGCTGCGCGGCGGCAAGGTGTCCGCCGCCGGCCTGGACCACTTCGTCGGCGAGTGGCTGGCATCCGATCACCCGCTGGTCGGCATGCCCAACGTCGTCCTGACGCCCCACATCGGCGGCGCCACGTGGAACACTGAGGCTCGGCAGGCGCAGATGGTGGCCGACGACCTCGAGGCGCTGCTGGCCGGCATGACGCCCGCCCACGTCGTCAACCCGGAGGTGCTCGGCCCATGAGATCCGTAGACAACCCCGAAACGGCGGTGCTGGACGCGGCCAAGGACATGCTGCGCAGGGGCCTGGTCGAGGGAACCGCGGGCAACATCTCCGCGCGACGCTCCGACGGCAACATCGTCATCACGCCGTCGTCGGTCGACTACCGCGACATGCAGCTCGACGACCTCGTGCTGATAGACGCGGACGGCGCCGTGCTGCAGGCGGCCGAGGGCCGGTCGCCGTCCTCGGAGCTGCAGCTGCACCTGGCCTGTTACCACGCGTTCGACGACATCGGCAGTGTGATCCACAGCCACCCGGTGTGGGCGACCATGTTCGCCATTGCGCACCAGGCGATTCCGGCCTGCATCGACGAGTTCGCGGTGTACTGCGGCGGGGACGTCCGCTGTGCCGAGTACGCCGCGTCGGGCACGCCGGACGTCGGCGCCAACGCCGTCAAGGCGCTCGACGGCCGGGGCGCCGCATTGATCGCCAACCACGGCCTGGTGGCGGTGGGGCCGCGCCCGGACAAGGTGCTGCACATCACCGCCCTGGTCGAGCGGACCGCCCAAATCGTTTGGGGCGCAAGGGCCCTCGGTGGCCCGGTGCCCATCCCCGAAGACGTCAACCGCAACTTCGCCGCCGTCTACGGCTACCTGCGCGCGAACGCCTGATGCGCCCGGTCCGGTTCGGCCGCGCGAGCGTGGCGCGGGTACTCGAACTCCGATTCGACTTGGGGGCGCAGTTTTTCCCGCACACGCCGCCGTCGGGCTGGCGGGACAACGCCGACCTGCTGGAGCCCGACTTCTTCGACCCGTCGACCGACCAGTGGCACATCGCGATCCAGAGTTGGGTGATCGAGGTCGACGGGCTGACCGTCGTGGTGGACACCGGCGTCGGCAACGACCGCTCGCGCCCGCACATGCCGCCCCTGGACCACCTGAACACCGGATTCCTGGGCGCCCTGCGGTCCGCGGGCGTCGACCGCGCCGCGGTGGACGTGGTGGTCAACACCCACATCCACTCCGACCACGTCGGGTGGAACACGATGCTCGAGGACGGCGCGTGGGTCCCGACCTTCCCGAACGCCCGCTACGTCGTCCCGGCCGCCGACTACCGCCACTTCGCACCCGACGGCCCCGCGGCAGCGCGCACGCCGCGCAGCGAGGAGGAGGCGGCCCAGCAGCGCGGCGACCAGCTCGTGTTCGCGGACAGCGTCGCACCCATCGAAGGCCAGCTCGTCCAATGGTCCGACGACTACGAGATCAGCCCGTCGCTGCGGCTGCGGCCCGCCCCCGGACACACGCCGGGCTCCTCGGTGCTGTGGCTGGACGCCGGCCAGCCGGCCGTGTTCGTCGGCGACCTCACCCACAGCCCACTGCAACTCCGCCGGCCCGCCGACGCCTGCGCCTTCGACATCGACGCGCCCGCCGCCGCGGTGACCCGCAGGCGGATCTTCACCGAGGCGGTCGGAGCGAATGCCGCCGTGATCCCCGCGCACTACCCCGGCCACGGCGGCGCCACGATCCGCGCCGTCGACGATCAGTTCGACATCGACCGCTGGCTCGACATCGATACGGTGTGAGGCATGGCGCCGTACCGAGTGGTCCAGTGGTCGACCGGCAACATCGGCAAGCGCGCGCTCGGCGTCCTGCTGGACCGCGACGACTTCGACGTGGTCGGCGTCCACGCCTTCGGGCCGGACAAGGTGGGCCGCGACGCGGGCGAGCTGGCCGGGCAGGCCACGGTCGGCGTCGCCGCCACCGACGACGCCGACGCGCTGATCGGGCTTCGCCCCGACTGCGTGTGCTACATGCCGCGAGCCATCGACTACGACCTGGTGCTCAGGATGCTGCGCGCCGGCATCAACGTCGTCACCACGGGCGACTTCCTGACCGGCACCCATCACCCGGTGGAGCTCCCGGCGCTCGAAGAGGCGGCGCAGCGGGGCGGTGCGACCTTCCTCGGGACCGGGTTCGAGCCGGGCTTCATCAACGTCGTCGCCGGCTTCCTCACCGGCGCGTGCCGGCGGGTCGACAAAGTCACGCTCGTCGAAACGCTGGACTGCACAACGTATCCCGTGTGGGACGTATGGAAAGTGCTGGGATTCGGCAAGACACCGCGGGAGCCGGTGACGCACATCGACCCGGCGACGCAGCGATACGGCCTCGGTTACTTCGAGACGCTGGACATGATCGCCGCCATGCTCGGTGTGCAACTCGACGCCAAGGAGGCGTTCGTCGAACCGGCGGTGCTGACCCGCGATCTGGAGCTGGGGTGGGTGGACTTCGCCGCCGGCACCATCGGGGGGCAGCGCCGCACCTATCGCGGCCTGCTCGGGGGCCGGCCGGTGGTCGAGCTTGCCATCTGCTGGACGATGAGCAACGACGCGCTCGACCCGCAGTGGAGCGACCCCGAGGGGTTCAGCGTGGTGATCGAGGGCAAACCGCGCGTCGACGCGACGATCCGGTTCGGCGAGGCCGGGCAGGACGCGATGACGGTGCTGATGGACAGCACCGCCGTGGCCGCGGTCAACGCCATCCCGTTCCTGTGCGACGCGGGGCCAGGCGTCATCACGCCGACCGACCTGCCGATCACGGGATCTAAAGGGGCGCTAACGGTTTGAACCGCGCCACACGCGCGGCGCGACGCCATGCGTACGGCCGAACAGCCGGCTGAAGTAGCCGGGGTCGCCGATCCCGACCCGCCCCGCGACCTCCGCGATCGGCAGGTCCGTTTCGGCCAGCAACGTCCGGGCCTCGGCCATCCGGCGCTCGATGATCCACTCCTGCACCGTGCGTCCTGTGCGGCGACGCACCACTGTGGTCAGGTGTCCCGCCGTGATGCCGAGTTCGCCCGCCACGTCGCGCAGCGACAACGGCTCGGCGAGGCGACGGTCGATCACCTCGAAGACCTCGGCCAGCAGTGGCTCGCCGCTGCGTCGCAGGTCGCCGACCACGTCGACCGCCAACCGGGAGAGGTCGATCAGCAGCAGCGTGAGATGCGCCAGCGACGCCTGCTGGTAACCCTCTCGGCGCGTATTCAATTCGGTTTCGATCGACGCGATGGCGCCCTCCCACGCCGACCGGCGGTCGGCGGGGACCTCCAGCCGCAGCAGTCCTCCGGATCTGCCGTGCAGGAACGGGAACAGCAGCGGATGCGCCCGCCACGCCGGCCATGGCGATCGCCCGGCCTCGCCAAGCGCCGCGGGATCGAAGAACACCCCGACCCCGACATCGATAAGGCCCACAACCTGGGCGGGGTCGATCACGGCGCCGGCCGCCAGTACATACACGACGCCCGAATCGGGGGTGTACCAGAGCGCCGGGAATTCGTGAATGTGGCGGCGTTGCTCGGGCAAGTCTTCCCGCCCGGCCCGTAGCACCGACACCGGAGGCGTGTCCGGACCGGTCCGATACTCGTAGATCGGCACGCCCCTGCGGTGCCGAATCATCCGGGCGGGTTGGGTCATGGTGCGAAATATCGTCCTAGTTTTGCCAAAGATCGGCCACCTTGCCTGTGAATCAGCGTCTCATCATGAAGTGTATGACGAAACATCATCCACATGACTACCTCCCGGCCGCCGGACACGACGCGCTGCTGCCCTGCTACGACCTGTTCGCCCGGCTGTTGGGAATGCCGAAGGTCTACAACACCCTGATCGCGCAGGCCGAACTCGCCGACGGCCAGCGTGTACTGGAAATCGGCTGCGGCACCGGTAATCTCACCACCCGCGTCAAACGCGCCCACCCCGCCGTCGACGTGACGGGATGTGACCCGGACCCGAGGGCACTGGACCGGGCGCGGCGCAAATCAAACGACATCCGCTTCGAACAGAGCTACGCCGAGCGGCTGCCCTACACCGACGGCGAGTTCGACCGGGTGTTGTCGTCGATGATGCTGCACCATGTCAGCGCCGACGCGAAAGCCACTGCCGCGCAGGAGATCTTCCGGGTCCTGCGCCCGGGCGGCCGGCTGCACCTGGTCGACATCGGCGGCGACGCGTCCGCCGACCACGGCCCGCTGGCGCGGCTCATCAGGCGCAACCCGCACGCGGCCGGCAACCTCGGCGACGCGATCCCCCGACTGCTGAGCGCCGCGGGGTTCGAGTGCGCCGAGCTCGCGTCGACGCCCCACCGCGTCCTGGGGCAATTGAACTACTACCGCGCCACGCGCCCCTGATCAATCCGAAGGCTGCGAAACACCCTCATGCGGTGGACATTGATTCGATAGAACAGGCCCGGGAACCGGCGGTACAAGTGCCAAATGACCTGAACCGCAGCGGGAAACACGATCAGCGGCCGGTTGCGGTCCACACCACGCAGTATCGCGCGGGCCGCGGCCGGCGCGCTCATCTGGGGCATCAGGTAATGAGTGCGCCGGCTCAGCGTCGCCACCCGCTCGCGCGGCATGTTGACCACGACCATGTTGTCGTAGATTTTCGTCTTCATGTCGCCCGGGCATGCCGCACTGACCCGCACGCCGAGGTCCGCTCCCTCGGCGCGCAGCGAAAGCGAAAGTCCCACGATCCCATGCTTGCTGGTGCAGTAGGGAACGTTGCCCGGCTGCGGAACCAGCCCACTGAGCGATGAAATGTTCACGATGTGGCCGTGGCCCTGGCGCGCCATGACCTGATACGCGTGCATCGTCCCGTAGACCACGCCGAGCAAGTCGACGTCGAGCACGCGGCGCCACTGCTGCATCGAGAGGTCGCGCGAATCCCCGCCGATCGCGATGCCGGCGTTGTTGATCATGTAGTCGACGCGTCCGTATTCGGCCACTGCGCCGTCGACCAGCTTGGCCACCTCGGTTTCGTCGGCCATGTCCACCCGCACGGCGGCTGCGTCCGCCCCGCTTTGCTCGAGGCGCCCCGCCACCTGACGGGCGGCGTCGCCGTCGACATCGGCGACCACGACCGTGGCACCGCGACGCCCGAGCTCCTCACTCAGCGCCTCGCCCAAACCCATCCCGCCGCCGGTGACGATCGCCACCGCGCCCTCGAACCGCTGCATGACCCAGTCCTCTCCGGTGCGCCCACGCCAGAAAAATTACATCTGGTATAAGCTTACATTTAATGTAATAATTGGAAAGGATCGATCACGGCCGACGGGACAAGCCTGCGGGAACGCAAGCGGCAGCGGACCAGGCGGGAACTGATCATCGCGGCCATGCGCCTGTTCGAGGCGAAGGGCTACGAACGGACGACGGTGGCCGAGATCGCCGCGGCCGCAGGCGTTTCCACCAAGACCTTCTTCAACTACTTCACGAGCAAGGACGAAGTCCTTTTCCCGCACCTGGCGCGGCGGATCGACGCCGCGGTTGCGCTGATCGAGCGGCGCGGACCGGATGCCCCGATGGCCGAGGTGCTCGTGGCCGCAATGCAACACATGCTGGCCGACGCCCTCACCGAGGAGGTCGAGGGTGGCCTGGCCGGAGTCCGGCTGCCGATGATCATGTCGGTGCCCGCCGTCCAAGCGGCCACGCTGCATCGCTACTTCCTCGCCGAGACCCAACTCGCCGGAGCGCTGCAGGGCGCCTATCCCGACACGCTCGACCCGACGGCCGCCGCGGCCGTCATCGGCTCGGTCATGGGGGCGGCGATCGCCGCTGCGCTGGTGTGCCTACAGGGGGGTGACGACGGCCAACAGCTGCGCGTCGCGGTCGAACGCGCCATCGACATCGCGATCAACGGGGTGCGCGACATCCGGACTAGCGCAGGTCGAACGCGACCTTGACGGCGCCGCTGTCGGCCTGGTTGGCGATCGCCAGGAACGCGTCGCGCCATTGATCGAGCCGAAAGGTGTGTGTCAGCATGGGGCGCAGGTCGATTCGGCCGCCGGCGGCCAGGTCGAGGTAGTGCGCGATGGCGTGCTTGCGCCGGCCCTCGACCTCCTCGACGCCGAAGGCGTTGGAGCCCACCAGGGCGATCTCCTTGAAATACAACGGACTCCACTCCCAGCGGCCCGGCGCGTTCACGCCGGCCTTCACCAGCGTCCCGCGGGAGCGGAGCACCCGCACGCCCACCTCGAAGGTCTCCGGCTTACCGATGGTGTCGTAGACGACGTCCACGGCCCCGGGATGCGCCATCGGCAGACCCAGCAGCGGCCGCCGCAGACGGCCACCGCCCCACGCGACCACCTCCTCGATGACGGCCTGGCGCGGCTCGTGATCCAGCACCAGGGCGGCCCCGAACCGTCGGGCCAGTTCCTTCTGAGCCTCGAACCGCGCCACCACCGCGACGGCCACGCCCGGGTAGAGCGCCCGCAGGATGGCTACCGCGCACAGCCCCAGCGAGCCGGCGCCGTACACCAGGACGCGGCCCGATCCCGGCGGCGGGTGGCGGGTGATCGCATGCAGGGACACCGAAAGCGGATCGGCGAACACGGCCGCCTCGTCGGGGATGGAATCCGGCACGCCGAACAGCATGCTGTCGTGGGCCGGCATCAGCTCGGCGTAGCCGCCGGTCACGTCGGCCGAGACCCCGGTGTGAATGCCGGGCTTGATGTCGCCGTCGGTGAAGCTCCAGCACAGGCTGTAGTCGCCGTCCTCGCAGGCCGGACAGGGCGGGGAGATGCCGCGGGGCCCGCAGGACAGCCACGGGTTGAGCACCACCCGCTGCCCCACTTCCACTCCACGGGCGTTCGGGCCCAGCGCCACCACGTCGGCGACCACCTCGTGGCCCATGACCTGTGGGAAGGAACAGAAGGACGACATCGCGTTGTCGGCGTCGCCCTCGCCGAAATCCATCAGGATCTGCTTGGAGTCCGAGCCGCAGATGCCGGTCAGCCGTGGCCGGGTGAGCACCCAATCATCATGCGGCAGTTGCGGTTCCGGCACGTCGCGCAGCGCGGTCGGGGTGCAGCCCAAATTTGCGGTGAGCGTGTTGGCCCCGTCGGGCACCTCGAACGGCTCCGGCGGCACGCCATACACCAGCGCCCTCATCGGGGAGCCATCCCCGCCGCGCCCGCGATGAACGCGTCCAGGTCGGCGTTCTTGGCGTCGACGACCGCCTTCATGTCCGGCACATAGTGTTCGAAGCCGTCGCCGTCCAGCGCCGCGATGATGCCGTCGGCCACCTCGTCGGCGGGCACCTTGGGCCCTTGGTACAGGGGTTCCTCACTGCCGGGGTGGTCCCAGATCTCGGTGTCGACGGGACCCGGCTCGATCAGCTTCACCGAGACGCCGGAGCCGTACAGGTCCACGGCCATCGCCTCGCTCCAGCCGCAGAGCGCGAATTTGCTTGCGCAATAGGCGGACTCGTGAATGATGCCGAGCCGGCCGCCGACGCTCGACACATTGACGATCAGGCCGGATCCACGGGCCACCATGCGCGGCAGCAGGGCCAGCGTCAGCCGCATCGGTGCGAAGAAGTTGACCCGCATCACGTCTTCCACCTCGCCGGGGGTCAGCGCGGTGACCGGGCGGCGCTTCGGGACGGCGGCGTTGTTGATCAGCACGTCGACGCCACCGAGCTCGTCCCAGGCACGTGCGGCCAGGCCATCCAGCGCGGCGGTGTCGGCCAGGTCGGCCACCCACATCGCCGACGTCGGCGACGTGCGCCGGCAGTCGGCCAGCACCTCGCCCAGCCGGTCGCGGCGGCGCGCGACCAGCCCCACCACCGCCCTCCCGGCCGCCAACCGGCGGGCCAGGGCCGCGCCCAGCCCGGACGACGCACCCGTGATGAGTACCCGATCAGCCATCAGTCCAGGTTGCCGCGAATCGCGGGAAGCGTACAGTGGTAGAAGCTTGTTATATTGGCTAAATATTAGCTTAACTACTTCTGAATTGGGGCAGACATGACTTCTACGCGGTACGAGGGCGACACCTGGGACCTGGCGTCCAGCGTCGGGGTGACCGCGACGATGGTCGCCGCCGCCCGCGCCGTGGCGACCCGCGCCGACCGTCCGCTGATCAACGACCAGTTCGCCGAGCCGCTGGTCCGGGCCGTCGGCGTGGACCTGCTCACCCGGCTGGCGACCGGCGAGGTGAACCCGGACGAGCTGAACGACGCGCACGACGGCGCGACCGGTTCGGCCGGCGCGATGTCCCGCATGGCGGACAACATGGCGGTGCGCACCAAGTTCTTCGACGAGTTCTTCCTCGACGCGACGCGGGCGGGCATCAAGCAGGCCGTGATCCTGGCCTCCGGCCTGGACGCCCGCGCCTACCGGCTGGACTGGCCGGCCGGGACCGTCGTCTACGAGGTCGACCAGCCACAGGTGATCGACTTCAAGTCGCGCACCCTGGCCGAACTGGGCGCCGCGCCCACCGCCGACCGCCGGGTGGTCGCCGTCGACCTGCGCGACGACTGGCCCGCCGCGTTGCGGGCCGCCGGATTCGACCCCGCCCAGCCGACCGCGTGGAGCGCCGAGGGCCTGCTCGGCTACCTGCCGCCGGAGGCGCAGGATCGCCTGCTGGACACCATCACCGACCTCAGCGCGCCGGGCAGCCGCGTGGCCGTCGAAAGCGCGCCCAACCGGGAGCCCGGGGACGAGGACAAGATGAAGGAACGCATGCAGCACATCTCGGAACGCTGGCGTGCGCACGGTTTCGACCTGGACATGGCGGGGCTCGTCTACTTCGGGGACCGTAACGAAGCGGCGCCCTACCTCGCCGACCACGGGTGGCGGCTGAACAAGGTCAGCATCCGGGAGTTGTTCGCGGCCAACGGCCTTCCGCCACTCGAGGACGACGACATGCGCATGGGCGAGATGCTCTACGTGAGCGGCACGCGATGAGCCAGGGACGTAGCGACGGCGACAGCTGGGGACCCGCGTCCAGCGTGGGCGCGACGGCCACCATGGTGGCGGCATCGCGCGCGGTGGCCTCGCAGGGACCCAACGCGCTGCTCGACGATCCGCTGGCCGAGCCACTGGTCCGCGCCGTCGGCCTGGAGCCCTTCATCCGCATCGTCGACGGGCACGTCGACTTCGAGGACGACCCGCTGTTCAACCGCAAGTCGCGGGCCGAGCAGATCACGGTTCGCACCCGGTTCTTCGACGACTTCTTCACCGGCGCCACCAAAGACGGTGTGCGACAAGCGGTCATCCTGGCGTCCGGCCTGGACACGCGCGCCTACCGGTTGCGGTGGCCGGCGGGCACCGTCGTCTACGAGATCGACCAGCCGCAGGTCATCGCGTTCAAGACCGACACGCTGGCCGGCCTCGGCGCCGCCCCGACCGCCGAGCGCCGCACGATCGCCATCGACCTGCGCGACGACTGGCCGGCCGCGTTGCGCGACGGCGGCTTCGACGTGGCCCAACCGACCGCGTGGAGTGCCGAGGGGCTGCTCCCCTACCTGCCGCCCGAGGCCCAGGACCGGTTGTTCGACAACGTGACCGCGCTCAGCGCGCCGGGCAGCCGGCTGGCGACCGAACACGTGCCGGACCCGAACGTGTTCTCCGAGGAGCGATTGCAGCGCATCAGCGAACGGTGGCAGCGTCTCGGTCTCAACCTCAACGCGGCCGACCTGTTCTACCGCGGCGAGCGCAACGTCGTCGTCGACTACCTCAGCACACACGGCTGGCGGGTGACGACCCATCCGGCGCGAGAGCTCTACGCCCAGAACGGGTTCGACTTCCCCGCGGACGAGATGGCGGCCACCTTCGGCGAGTTGAGCTACGTCGCCGCGACGCTCGCGTAGCGGGTTGGCTAGGGTTGCGCCTATGTCACGCGCTCACGACGACGAGTGGGATCTGGCGTCCAGTGTGGGCGCGACCGCGACCATGGTGGCCGCCGGGCGCGCCATGGCCACCAAGGATCCCCGCGGCCTGATCCACGACCCGTTCGCCGAACCGCTGGTGCGCGCGGTGGGGGTCGACTTCTTCACCAAGATGATGGACGGCGAGCTCGACCTCGACGCGATCGAGAACACCTCGCAGGTGCGCATGCAGGCGATGGTCGACGGAATGGCGGTGCGCACCAAGTATTTCGACGACTACTTCATGAACGCCACCGCCGCGGGGGTCCGGCAGGTGGTCATCCTCGCATCGGGGTTGGATGCGCGCGCCTACCGGCTGCCGTGGCCCGATGGCACGGTGGTCTACGAGATCGACCAGCCCCGGGTCATCGAATTCAAGACGGGCACATTGGCCGGCATCGGCGCCGAACCGACCGCGACGCGGCGCACCGTGCCGATCGACCTGCGCGCGGACTGGCCGGCGGCGCTGAAGGCGTCCGGATTCGACCCGACCGCGCCGACGGCGTGGCTGGCCGAGGGTCTGCTGATCTACCTGCCGCCCGAGGCCCAGGACCGGTTGTTCGACAACATCACGGCGCTCAGCGTGCCCGGCAGCACCATCGCCACCGAATTCGTGCCCGGAATCATCGATTTCGATGCCGACAGGGTGCGGGAGATGTCCGGTTCCTTCCGCGACCACGGCGTGGACATCGACATGGCGTCGCTGGTCTACGCCGGCGAACGCAACCACGTCCTGGACTACCTGCGGTCCAAGCGGTGGGACGTCGAGGGCACCACCCGGACGGAACTGTTCCACCGCCAGGGCATCGAGGTGCCGCCACCGCAAAACGACGACCCGCTCGGCGAGATCATCTTCATCAGCGGCGGCCTCACCGGCTAGCCGCTAGAACCGCGACGGCCCCGGCCACAGCACGCTGGCGCCGCTCAGCGCCTGTTCGACGTTGTCCACGATGCCGCTGACGGTGCGGCCGAGCAGCGCGGCCAGCGCAGCCGGCAGCGAAGCGGCGGCCGGTTGCGACGAGGCCCGGGGTCGCACCATGTCCAGCAGCGACGAGCTCGGATAGCTCACCACGCGGACATCGGTGTCCGCGTCCAATCCGGCCAGGATCTTGGCCCGGCGCACCGCGGTGCGGAAACCGCCGAGCTCGTCGACCAGGCCCCGCTCGAGGGCGTCAGCGCCGGTCCAGATGCGGCCCTGCGCAACGCGATCGACGGCTTCGGCGGTCAGGTTGCGCGCCTCGGCGACCCGCTGCACGAAGTCCGCGTAGAACAGGTCCGCCTCGGCCTCCCGGTGTGCCTGCTGTTCGGGCGTGAACGGCGCGTCGATCGACCACGCGTCGGCATTGGCGTTGGTGCGCACCGTGTCCGACCCGACGCCCAACCGGTCCAACAGGTCGCGGATCACCAACTTGCCGGTGATGACACCGATCGAGCCGGTGACCGTCGCGGGGTTGGCGACGATCGCGTCGGCCCCCATCGAGACGTAATAGCCGCCGGACGCGGCGACCGCGCCCATCGAAGCCACCACCGGCTTGCCGCGCTTGCGGGCCTGGGTCACCTCGCGCCAGATGCTCTCCGAGGCGGTGATCGTGCCGCCGGGACTGTTCACCCGCAGCACGATCGCGGACACGGAGTCGTCGGCGCCGGCCTCCCGCAGCGCCGCTCCGATGGTGTCGCCGCCCGCGGTCGCGGTGCCCAGCGGCAGGAACTGGGGCCCGCCGCGGCCGTCGACGATCATGCCGTCGAGCGTGACGACGGCCAGGGTCGGCTTGGGCCGGCGACCGGGCACCGGCGGCTTGGGTGCGGCCAGCCGGGGGCGGGCCGCGCCCGCGTAGCGCGACAGGAACAGCCGCGGCGGGGCGGTCTCGTCCGAAACGTCCTTCACCCCAACCAGTTCGGCGATGCGCGCGTAGGCCTCATCGCGGAATCCGATCCGGTCGAGCAAACCGGCCGCGACGGCGTCGTCCCGCAACAGCGGGGCGCGGTCGGCCAGCGTGTCGAGGGCGCCCGGGTCGAGCTTGCGCGATTCGGCGATCGCCCGCCACGCCTGCTCCTGCAGGCTTTCCAGCATCCGGGTGACGGCCTCGCGGTGAGCCGTCGTGAAGCCGTGTTCGGTGAAACGGTTTGCCGCCGACTTGTATTGGCCGCGCGCGACGAATTGGGGTTCGATGCCCGCCTTGTCGAACGCGTCGCGCAGGAAGGTGGCGTTGCTGGCGAAGCCGATCAGCCCGACGCTTCCCGAGGGCTGCATCCACACCTCGCCGAACGCCGAGGCCAGGTAGTAGGACAGCGTGCCCGGATAGGTCTCGGCCCAGGCCAGTGACGGCTTGGCGGCGGTGAAGGCGGCGATGGCCTCGCGCAGCTCCTGCACGGCCGCCGGCGGCGACGCGGCCAGTTGCACGCGGGCGATCAGCCCGGCGACCCGCGGGTCCTCGGCCGCGCGATGGATGGCGGCGATCGCGTCGCGCAGCGCCATCGGCCTGCCGCCGGTGAAGAGCGCCAGCGGGTCGAACCCCGTCGCCTCGGGTGGGGCCGAGCGCAGGTCGAGCTCGAGCACGCAGCCGTTGGGCACGCCGTGGTGGCGGGCGGTGTCGACGCGCCCGGCCAGCGCGCGGACGTCGTCGACCCCGGGAAGCGAGGGCAGGAAGGCGAACATGTCTGCAGCGTACCGACACCGCGCCCGTACGGTGGTGGGGTGAGGTTCGCCATCGCCATCCCCCAGCTCGACTACGACCGGTTCGACGCCGACGGGCTGCGCGCCTACCTGCTCCGCGCCGAGGAACTCGGGTTCGAGGGCGGCTGGGTCCTCGAGCAGATCATCGGCGACGCACCGCTGCTGGCGCCGCTCGAGCTGCTGGCCTACTGCGCGGCCTGCACCGAGCGCCTTCGTCTGGGGGTCGCCGTCCTGGTGACGTCGCTGCACGATCCGCTGCAGCTGGCGTCATCCGTCACGGCGGTCGACCGGCTCAGCCACGGCCGGCTGGACGTCGGCGTCGGGACCGGCGGGGGCTTTCGCAGGTTCGCCGCGTTCGGCGTCGAAAAGGACACGTACATCTCGTATTTCACCGAGGGCCTGAAGCTGATGAAGGCCGCCTGGTCCGACGAGCCCCGGGTGACGTTCCACGGCCGGTTCCGCGACGTCGACGACGTGCCGATCCAGCCCAAGCCGGTGCAGCGGCCGCACCCGCCCATCTGGTTCGGCGGCCTGGCGCCCAAGGCCCTGGCCAGGGCGGTGCGCCACGGCGACTCGTTCCTGGGCGCGGGTTCGTCGACCACCGAGGCGTTCGCCGGGGCCGTCACCGTGGTGCGCCGCGAACTCGGCGAACAGCAAAGGGATCCGGCGCGTTTCACCATCGGCAAGCGCGTCTACCTGATGGTCGACGACGACGCGGCGCGCGCCCGGACCCGCGTGCTCGCGGGCCTGAGGCGGATCTACGGCACGATGCCCGGCGTCGAGGACGTGCCGGTGTCCGGCACGCCCGACGACGTGGTGCGCGGGCTGCGTGCGGTGATCGACGCGGGCGCCGAGTACCTGCTGCTCAATCCCGTGGGCGTCGACGTCGGCGAGAACCGCGAAGAGATGGAACGCCTTGCCGCGGAGGTCATTCCGCGGCTGGCTTGATCAGAGCTCGGTGACCGAGCCGCCCGCGGCGGTGATCTTCTCGCGGGCGCTGCCGCTGAACTTGTGCGCCGTCACGTCGACCTTGACTGTCAGCTTGCCGTCGCCGAGGACCTTGACCAACGCGTTCTTGCGGACCGCGCCCTTGGCCACCAGGTCGTCCACGCCGACGGAGCCGCCCTTCGGGAACAGCCGATTGATGTCGGCGACGTTGACGATCTCGTACTCGGTGCGGAACCGGTTCCGGAACCCCTTGAGCTTGGGCAGCCGCATGTGAATCGGCATCTGCCCACCCTCGAAGGTGGCCGGCACGTTCTTGCGGGCCTTGGTGCCCTTGGTGCCGCGGCCGGCGGTCTTGCCCTTGGACCCCTCACCGCGGCCGACGCGGGTGCGGGCCGTCTTGGACCCGGGCGCCGGCTTCAGGTCGTGCAGCTTGATGGTCACTGTGTCTCCTCCACCTCAACGAGGTGATTGACCACCGCGATGAGGCCACGGGTCTGTGGGTTGTCCTCACGGATCACCGAGTGGCGGATCCGCCGCAGGCCCAGCGTGCGCAGGCTCTCCCGCTGCTTCCAGCGGGCCCCGATGGTGCTGCGCACCTGGGTGATCTTCAACTGGCTCATTGCGGTGCCGTTCCCTCGCGCGCGGCACTGGCGGCCAGCGCTTCACTTTCACGTCGCGCCCTCAGCATTCCGGCCGGG
>NZ_LZJB01000059.1:0-1336 GCF_001666895.1 Mycobacterium sp. E3298 | reverse complement strand
AACGACTGCGACATCGACGCCACGCTCGCCGAACTGGCCGCCGCGGTGGCGGGCTTCCTGGACGAGGTCGCGCGGGCCAAGGGTCAGGACTGGGACCGCACCGGGACCCGGCTGCCGGGCGAGCGGCGCACCGCCCGCTGGCTGGTGCGCCAGGCGATGCACGAGGGCGTGCACCACCTCGGCGATATCCGCAGAATCGGGGAAGGCGCTCCCTCGAACCGGCCCTGAGGCCGTCCTGGCCGCGAATTTGGCTCTGAGCTGGTCGTCCCCTAGACTCTAGGGGTTGCCTTGGGCAGACCTCGGCCGGTGCGAATCGGCCCCGCGTGCCCTTCGGTGACAAAGACCGCGCATGTCAGGTTTTTTGGTGGGCTTTGGCCTGCGTCCTGCCGTGCACACGCAACCAGGTCAGGAGATCGAGTGATTCAGCAGGAATCGCGGCTGAAGGTCGCCGACAACACCGGCGCCAAGGAGATCTTGTGCATCCGGGTGCTCGGTGGTTCGTCGCGACGCTACGCCGGCATCGGTGATGTCATCGTCGCCACCGTGAAGGACGCCATCCCCGGCGGCAACGTCAAGCGGGGGGACGTCGTCAAGGCCGTCGTGGTACGCACGGTCAAGGAGCGTCGCCGCCCGGACGGCAGCTACATCAAGTTCGACGAGAACGCCGCGGTGATCATCAAGCCGGACAACGACCCGCGCGGGACCCGCATCTTCGGGCCCGTCGGCCGCGAGCTGCGTGAGAAGCGGTTCATGAAGATCATCTCGCTCGCCCCGGAGGTGTTGTAAATGAAGGTCCGTAAAGGCGACACCGTCCTGGTCATCGCCGGCAAGGACAAGGGTGCCAAGGGCAAGGTGCTGCAGGCCTACCCGGAACGCAACCGGGTCCTGGTCGAGGGCGTCAACCGGATCAAGAAGCACACCGCGATCTCGAGCAACCAGCGCGGAGCTCAGTCGGGCGGAATCGTCACCCAGGAAGCCCCGATCCACGTCTCGAACGTGATGGTCGTCGACTCGGACGGCAAGCCCGCCCGCGTCGGCTACCGGGTCGACGAGGAGACCGGCAAGCGGGTCCGCATCTCCAAGCGCAACGGCAAGGACATCTAGCATGACGACAACTGAGAAGGTGCAGCCGCGCCTGAAAGAGCGCTACCGCAACGAGATTCGTGATTCGTTGCAGCAGCAGTTCGGCTACGGGAACGTCATGCAGATCCCGACCGTCACCAAGGTCGTCGTCAACATGGGGGTCGGCGACGCGGCACGGGACGCGAAGCTGATCAACGGCGCGGTCAACGACCTGGCGCTGATCACCGGGCAACGGCCCGAGATCCGCAGGGCG
>NZ_LZJB01000058.1:0-8705 GCF_001666895.1 Mycobacterium sp. E3298 | reverse complement strand
AAGGGCAAGGGCATCAAGCTCGACACTCCCAGCGATCCCCTGCACGACCCTGGATTCATTGCCGCGCTTAATGCTGCCTACGACCTCGGCGGACCCACTACCTATCCAGAAGAAGCGCCACTGAGTGCGTTCCAATTGGCTTAAGCACAGAAAGCGCAGCATCAAGGATCATTTCGGCGAATCCGGGGCATCCCGACTTGGCCGGCTTCGGGACGTGCGGTGACGTTTAGCCCGCCACCGCCCGATGAAGGCGCTCTCGTGGTGGGGCAACGAAATGCCTAAGAGAGCTACACGACGTTGGATCTATCGTGATCGACCGACCGTGAGCTGCGGCTCAGACACCCGGACACGCTAGCGTTCCTACGATCATCTGCATGGCGGATCGCAACGCGGATTGCAGGGCGGCGAAATCGCCGTGCTGGACCCAGTGGACGTAGGCGTGCCGACACGCTTGAACCACCAGCTGGGCAGGCAGCTCTCGGGTGAATGGGTCATCGCCTAGATCGAACCGGGCGGCAAGGAACTCGGTGATGGAAGCGATAAGGTCTTGTCCCCAGTCCAGCCACCGCAATCGGTATTGGGGATCGCTGATCATCATCGCCATGAACCTGCGATCGATCTCCATCCGGCCCCGCCGGGGAACTTCGGTGCTAAATGCCGCAACGAGGACCTCGACGGTGTCGCTGTCCGGTGCTGCGTCACGCAGGGTCTCGATGCTCAGCCTGCCGAATTCACGGAATAGCGGCATAACGACGTCTTCTTTGACCGGGAAGTACCGGTGAAACGTACGCGGCGCAATGCCCACCGCTTCGCAGATCCGCTCGACGGTCGCCGAGGTAGACCCGTCGGCGAGAAAAGTGTCGCGGGCAGCTAGCGCGATGTGCATCCGAAGATCCTCGGCGCGGCGCTCCGCGTGCGTCGCCGGACTGCTCACCAGCCTTGCCTCACTTCCTCGCCACACGAACTGCACGTCAATCCTAACCGCGGCAATCCCTTGACTGATGTGCTCGGACTCGCGACGGCATCCCGCTGAGCGGGATCGCGATGGTGACCCGCACCCCTGCGGACTAACATCGTGTTGTCAGATTCTGCCATTCATGTCGCAATCTGACACGCCAGCGCAGTGACGTGCCGCCCAACAGTGGCCCTTTGACAGGTATGCGATGGCCCGCCCCCAGGCGGGCTGAACCACCCAGCCAACGAGGTCACGACACCAGCCGAGCCCAATTGAGGAGAAACCCCGATGACCACTGAGACCGAAGAACTCAACTATGACGACTACACCCATGACTTCATGGGGAAGGTCGGCAACGTCCAAGACTTTTCCCGCGATTTCCTCATGGGCCTAGCGCGAGTGTTCGAAGACGTCTTGAACTTCATGCCCTACGCCCACGTCAAGATCTATTCGGAGAAGGTCGGCATTAGCGCGGCCATGGATGTCGCCGCGGAGCTGTCGCGGGCGGGGATGCGCCAAGTGATGCCGATGGGGCGCTACATCGCCCCTCCGGGTTGGGACTGGAAAAACGCTCAATACCAAGCGATTCCCTTTGATGTTCAGACTGAGGACCTGACCAAGCCGGCCCTGATACGTCTGATCAAAACCTATTGGGACCAGTACCTCAAAGGACACAACTATTTCATCGACCAGTGGACCAAGATCCTCCCTGAGGAGGAGGTCTGGCTCGGGCTTCCCGACATGTATCAACTCATCATCGATTACCAATACCCCAAGCTGGCCAGAGTGTTCAAGATCGAGCCAGTGCACGTAGTGGACTTTCTCAAGTTGGCCTGCCTGAGCATCGATGGCACGCTCGGGTACGGCGGCGAGTACATCGTGTACAACCCCGATCACGTGGTGCTCAACATGCGTCGGTGCGAAGTGCTGCAGAAGTACACCGACGAAGGCCTCTACCCACCGGCACGGGCCTGGATGAACTGCACTTTTGAGCAGCGAATCTCAGCCCCGTTCTTTCCTGGGTGCAAACTCGACATCAACTTGCCGCCAAAGGATTTCAAGTTTGCCCAAGGAGAACCATTCTGCGTGTGGACGTACACGCGCGGTGAAGCAAACCATCAAGCGGCCGCGGCCGCCCCTGATCCCAGAGCCAGCGCGATGAAGAAGATCCCCATCATGCCGGTGTCATCCACCTAGGAAGCGGCGTGGCCGCGGATCCTCGGCCAAGAGCTGCGGGGCCCGGCCGTCATGCCGACGTCCCGGCGCTTCCATCGACGATCGTAAGCGTGCCGGCACGCACGGCATCCGTGATCGACTCGGTAAGAGCCGAACATGACAGGAACAGATCACAACGTCCATATGGCGCTAGCTGTGCAGCAGCGGAACGCTCCTCACAGCGGGCCAGGGCCGAGGCTGTCCACTGCACGCTCGTCTGGCTCCAGCTGCTTTTACGAACCTGCACTCGCGCTCGACAGCGCCGACATACCACGGGCAACATGGGCATGTCGGCGAGGCGCTCGTCCTCTCTCACAGGCGAAGCCACCGTCATCACACCGAGTCTTTGGCGGTAGCCTGCGCAGCGATATTGGACTCGACCACCTTCATCCACGCCTCGTACGGACGGGTGGTGTCGAGCTCAAACTCGAAGCGGTCCAACATATCCGGTTGGACATCGGCGACATCGACGTAGAACTGTTCGTACCATCGACGTAGTTGGTAAACCGGGCCGTCTTCTTCGACCAAGAGCGGATTATCGATGCGCGCCTTGTGCCGCCAGATCTGCACATCTTGTTCGAAACCGAGTTTGACGAAGTCGCCCAGGGCGACCGCAGTCTGCACCGCGACATCATCGGGTAGCGCCTCGGATTTCTTGACGATGATGCCGTACTGCAGCACAAAGGAATTCGCGTCAACTGGGTAATGACAATTGATCAAGACGGTGTGGTGGTCACCATCCGCGTAGTGATAAGTCAGGTCGTCGACCATGAAAGACGGGCCGTAGTAGGAAGCCACCGATGTCGTGCCGAGCAACTGCGGACCTTCTGTGCCACCCAGGTCCGGTCGGCCCGCACTGTTCATGTACTGGGTAGCCACGTGCCCTTCGAAGATGTTCTTGAAATGAGTGGGCAGGGAGCCGTGGATGTAGAAGAAGTGGGCCATGTCCACGACGTTGTCGATGATTTCACGGCAGTTGGTGTTCACGACGGTCGTGTACCAGTGCCAATCGGTCCACTCGTCGCTGGTGGCGCCTTCGATGCGTGGGATCGCGACCTCAGGTGGGGGCGGTTTGCGCTCGGGATCGTTCCACACAAACAACATGCCGTCCTGCTGCAGGGTGGTCCACGCTTGCGTGCGGGCCAGCTTGGGTGTGCGCTTGCTGTAGGGCACCAGCTTGCAGCGTCCGTCACCACCCCAGCGCCAGTCATGGAACGGGCACGCCACCTCGTTGCCCTTGACCTCACCTTGCGACAGGTCACCGCCCATGTGGCGGCAGTAGCCGTCGAGGACATTGACCTGTCCATCACCGCCGCGAAACACCACCAGCTTCTGGCCGAAGGCATTGATCGCGTGCGGTTTGCCGTCACTGAAGTCTTTGATGAGACCTAGGCAATGCCAGCCGCGGGCGAATCGCGTTGGGGCAGCATCGGCCTCGATCAGCCGAACTTCGCCGGCTTCGGACTGCGAATTCATGGGCGCCATTCAACCCCGACTGACCGGCAGGTGTAGGGCACGTGTTCCACTGATCAGGACGCCTCTTCCCGCCAAGCGGCCCGGCCGCTTACCGTTACCAGGCGTGACAACGCACAGCGCGACGATTCCTGCTGGACTTCCCGTGTCCGACACGACGGTGGACCTACTCGTGGTCGGTTCGGGAACCGGCATGGCCGCAGCACTCGCCGCCCACGACCGAGGGCTCTCCGTGCTGATTGTCGAGAAGTCCTCGTACGTGGGTGGTTCGACGGCACGTTCCGGTGGGGCGCTGTGGCTGCCCGCGGGCCCGGTGTTGCAGCGGGCCGGTGCCAACGACACCGCCGAGCGCGCCGCCACCTATCTTGACTCCGTGGTTGCGGGCTCAGCGCCGCCTCCGCGTTCCGCGGAGTTTTTGACACATCTCTCCGCGACCGTCGAGCTGCTCGAGCGAACGACTCCGATGCGGCTCTTTTGGGCCCGGGAATACTCCGACTACCACCCCGAAGAGCCCGGTGGCAGCGCAGCCGGGCGTACCTGCGAGTGCCGGCCTCTAGACACTGCCGTCCTGGGCGAATATCGCAGCCGGCTACGGCCAGGAGTCATGGAGGCCGGCTTCACCATCCCTACGACGGGCGCCGACTACCGTTGGCTCAATCTGGTGGCGCGGGTGCCGCGCAAGGGGATTCCGACCCTGGCGAAACGATTGGCCCAAGGTCTCGGTGGCCGGCTGCTGGGCCGGCACTATGCCGCGGGCGGCCAAGCCCTGGCCGCCGCCCTGTTCGCCGGTGTGTTGCGCGCTCAGATCCCGATCTGGACCGACACCAGCTTGGTGCGCCTGGTCGGCAGCGGTGACCGCGTCAGCGGTGCGGTTGTCGGCCATGGCGGCCGTGAAGTGACCATCACGGCCCGGCAAGGGGTGGTGCTGGCCACCGGCGGCTTTGACCACTGCATGGAGATGCGCTGGAAATTTCAGTCCGAGTCACTGGACCCCAACGTCAGCCTGGGCGCCGACTCAAATACCGGCGAGGGGATCCGCGTCGCCCAAGAACTCAGCGCAGACATCGATCTGATGGACCAGGCTTGGTGGTTTCCCGCGATCGCGCCGCTGCCGGGCAAGGCGCCCGCTGTCATGCTCGCGGAGCGATCACTTCCGGGCTGCCTCATCGTCAACCAAAATGGGCATCGCTTCGCCAACGAGTCGGCCGACTACATGTCGTTCGGTCAGCGATTGCTCGAACTCGAGCAGTCCGGGCAACCGGTAGAAGCAATGTGGATCATCTTCGATCAGCAATACCGCAACAGCTATGTCTTTGGCGCCGAACTGTTTCCGCGCATGCCCATTCCACAGACCTGGTATGACGCGGGTATCGCGGTGCGCGCCGACAGCCTGCGCGAACTCGGCGCTCGGATCGGCACTCCCCCGTCAGAGTTCAACCAGACGATGACGCGTTTCAACGAAAGCGCTGCTCTTGGCGAGGATCCCGACTTCGGTCGCGGCCGCAGCGCCTATGACCGCTACTACGGTGACCCGACGATAACGCCGAATCCCAATCTGCGACCGTTGACCAAGGGCCCGTTCTACGCTGTGAAGATGGTGCTCAGCGACCTGGGTACCTGCGGTGGACTCAAGGCCGACGAGCGGGCACGGGTGCTGCGCGAAGACGGCACTGTCATCACCGGGTTGTACGCCATCGGTAACACCGCCGCCAACGCGTTCGGAGCCACATATCCCGGCGCGGGCGCAACGATCGCCCAAGGGTTGGTATACGGCTACATCGCCGCCAGAGACGCCGCCGGCGGCGGTTAGTCGTCTCGGCGCTTGGCTTGGACCTGCTTTTCCACCTCACGCCAGTACCCGGGCGTGGGGCGTAATTTGCCCGATCCGCCTTTCGCCTTCTGCATGGAGCCGTCGGCCTCGTCGATTTCCTTCATCAGTTCCAGCGCAAACTCGCGCTCGGCGGCGTAGTACTTGGCCGCCCAGCGCAGCGCGAGCACTGAGTAGGCCCAAGCGGGCTCGTCCTCGGCGCCTTCGGCGTCCTCGACAGCTTTGCGATGCCTGGCTTCGGCGTAGGCCACGTGGTCCTGCAACATTTCCTTGAGCCGAGCGGGGGTCGTCAGATGACCGAACGTCACGCGCATCAGCACGCTGTGTTTGAGCACCGGCGGATCCACTGGGGCATTGTTGGTCCAGTCGGTGACGGCGTCCAACCCGGCCGCGGTGATCTTGTAGAGCCGGCGGCTGCGGGTGCCCTCGTCACGTTCGATGCGTGATGTCACCAGCCCCAAGCTTTGGAGCTTCTTCAGCTCGGTATAGATCTGGCTGTTCGACGGGCTCCAGTAGTAGAGGTCAACGCTCCAGTCGATCCATTTTTTCAGGTCGTAGCCGGAAACTTCCTCTTCATAAGAGAGCATGCCCAGCAACGCCCAACTGGTGGCGGCAAGTGCCGACTTCACCGGCTTATCGCTGGGCTCGGCCATTTTGCCAGATTAACAGCACAGCCGAGATGTCCCTGTGCTATGCCCGCTGGACGGGACGCCACCTTCCGGACCGCGACCGCTCACTTCACGCTGGTAGGCGATGACCACCGAAGTCGCCAAGCGTCGACTCCATGTGCAGCGTCCCCCGGTTCTGCAGCGTGCGGCCCGCACCACGCCCGCTGCAACGCCAACAGTCGGCGTGCCACGCCTGAGGGACGCCGCGCCCCGGCTCGCGGTTCGCTGTCAGCGAGGGCGAGGACCTTGCCAGCGACACCGCCGACACCGGGGATTTGGGTATACCGATGACTGACCCCTCGTCTACATACGAGCTACTGGCCATTTCCGTTCGCAAACTCATCGACGCAACAATCCGAACGGAGTTGGAGCCCAACGCTATTGCCTCCACAACGGCCGAGATAGACGCAATCACAGGCCGACTGAGCGCCGAGCAGATACCTGGATCGTTCGGCGAGCGCACCCGCGCCGACGGGCAAAACGCGGCTTCAGGTAATGCGGTGATCGGAGTCCGCAACCCGTTGGCTCCCCCACTCGTGATTCACGAGGGAAACGGATTGGTTTGGTCGGAACTCGTCCTCGGTGCAGCCTATGAAGGACCGGCGGGTTACGCGCACGGCGGTGTCTGCGCGATGGTGTTGGACCATGTACTGGGCGCTACCGCCCACAAGCCAGGGCGGCCGGCCTACACCGGGACGCTGACCCTGCGCTACCACCGAGGAACCTCGCTACGAAAGCCTCTTCGCGCCGAGGCCTGGGTCGACCGCGTCGAAGGGGTCAAGACCTTCGCCGCTGGACAGCTCAGCGACAGCGATGGCGTAACCGTTTCAGCAGAAGGGGTTTTCATTCATCCGCGGGAGTAAGCAAAACATCGCCGATAGAGCACGCCTACGACCCATCCCAGACATCGCGTGTTGGAAAGTGCCGAGCCGGGCTGCCCCCATCATCATCTCTGACCGCGGATCTGACGAAACAAACCACCGCATAAGGCCTGAAAAGTTGCGCTTGAGTCAAGCACTGGGGTGCGTCTGAACAGCGCGCTGCGGAAGACCGCTCTCTTCAGTGGCCGGGGGCCTAACCCCGGGCAACTTTATGAACCGGCTTTTGGAGACTCTCGTATCAGGGCGCGATTACCGGCGTTGGGGAGCGAGGCGCTTCAACGCGAGTCCCCCCTCGAAGGGGCGGTAGCCGAACGCGGCCGGGGCACGGTACCCGGTGTCCTCAAGGGGGGTATGCACTTCAGCCACGGTCGGCCCGATCTCGGCTGCAATCGGCGCCAGTGCATCGAGGTCGAATCGGTACAGCCGGGCCGCGTTCTCCGCCAGAATTTTTCGGCACTCGCTTTCCGATCTGTTCTGTAGCGCCCACCGGATGGCCAGCCTGGATTGAGGAGTGAAGCCCTCCTCGTGCGGATAGTCGCTTCCCCATAGAATGTGGTCTGCACCCATGAAATCAATCATCACTGATTCAAAGGGCGCCAATTCGCTGGCCAGGTAGCAGTTCCGCTGGGCGTACTGACTCGGCGTGAGGGTAAGCCCATCGACCGAGGAACCACCGAACATGCCGTACGTGCGGTTGCCGGCTTCGGACTTCATCGTCGGGACCATCGCATCGAGCGTCATCAGTTGCTGCTGTACCCACAGTGTGCCCTGCTCTGTAGGGGCGAACCGTAGCGTGGGGTAACGCTCGAAAACCCCGGCCAGGATGAGATGGCCCAGGCTGCGCTGGGCCCACAGCGCCATTTCCGTGATGAGCACGGCGTTGGATGCCGGCTGATCCATGGGCATTGCCGGACTTCCCGGACCGCCGTGCTGCACGATCGTCAGATCCAGTTCGCTGCACAACTGCCAAATCGGCTCATACCGAGTGTGGAACAGCGGGGCGACATTGGGGTCGCCCGGCGATACTGGGGGCAGCAGCACTCCACCGAAGCAGCCTTGCTCGTTGCCCCAACGAATTTCGTCCAGCGCGGCGTCGACGTCGTTGGGGAATACCTGGATCAGTCCTCGCCGGCGTGCGGGTGCCAGCGAACAAAAATCGACCTGCCATCGGTTGTGCGCCTGCACGCCCGCCCAGCGGTGTTCGAACTCTGCTCGGTTCTGGGGCAACGAGATGGTGATGTTGGGAGACGTCGGAAAGAAGGGAGGAACAGTGTTGGGCAGCAACAGCTCTGCCGCAACCCCGTCAGCGTCCATCTCGGAAATACGCAACTCATGGTCCCAGTTGCGCTTTGCGGTAGCGATGATCAAGTCATCGAAAGGACTGGCATACGTCGTGGCCCACGCGTCGAAGTCGTCGTGGAACGCCTTCGGGAGGTACGGCTTGTATTCGAGGAGGTCGGCGCCGGCGTGGGTATCCGCAGAAATGACAGTGTAGCGGGACGGGGTTGAATCCGCCGAACGAAACATTCATCATGCATAGTTATCGGCCACGAGACAATGACCGGTGTCGCATTCTCATTGAGGAGATGATTGATGGCCACCCCTGAGACCCCGTCCCGCTACACTGTCATTTCTGCGGATACCCACGCCGGCGCCGACCTCCTCGAATACAAGCCGTACCTCCC
>NZ_LZJB01000057.1:0-1101 GCF_001666895.1 Mycobacterium sp. E3298 | reverse complement strand
CGGTTCGGCGGGGAGGAGGCCGCCGAATTCGGCATCGTCGACGCGACCGCCGCCGAGGCCGAGGTGACCGCCGCGGCGACCGACCTGCTGCGCCCGCTGGGCGGCAAGGACCCCGGCACGCTGGGGGCGATCAAGCAGACCATGTTCCGCGCCGCGGCCCGGGCGTTGACCGACCTCTGAGCAGCCACGATTGTTACCATCGCGCGGTGACTGACCGCCCCGGCCGGCCGGGACCCATTTCCCGTCGCGACGTGCTGAGATTGGCCCCGGCGCTGCTCGGCGCCGGGGCCCTGGTAACCGCTCCCTCCGCCTCCGCCTCCGTCGCCGGGTCGGCCGTCTTCCTCGACCCGGGCCACAACGCCGTGAACGACGCGTCGATCAACCAGCAGGTCCCCAACGGCCGCGGCGGGACCAAGGCCTGCCAGACATCCGGGGCCGCCACCAACGACGGCTATCCCGAGCACGCGTTCACCTGGGCGGTCGTGGCGCTGATCAACCAGTCGCTCAACCAGCTGGGCGTGCGTACCCAGTTGTCGCGCGGTGACGACGGCTCCGTCGGCCCCTGCGTGGATCAGCGCGCCGCGGCCGCCAACGCGATGCGCCCCGACGCGATCGTGAGCATCCACGCCGACGGCGGACCCGCGTCTGGCAGCGGATTCCACGTCAACTACTCCAGCCCGCCCCTGAACGACGTCCAGGCCGGCCCCGCCGTCCAATTGGCCACCGCGATGCGGGATGCCTTGGCGCAGGCTGGCTTTCATCCGGCCAACTACATCGGCTCGAACGGCCTCTACGGCCGCGACGACCTAGCGGGGCTGAACCTGGCCCAGTACCCGGCGATCCTCGTCGAACTCGGCAACATGAGGAACGCCGAGGACGCCGCGCGGATGGAAAGCCCGGACGGCCGCGCGCGTTACGCCAACGCGGTCACCCAGGGAATCGTGGCGTTCCTGAATGCCAAGTCCGGCTGAGCAATCGCTCAGCCGCCGAAGCTCCTGACCGGCGCGGTCGCCGGCCCACCCATGTCGAGGTGGCTGGAGGCGAAGGCGACGCCCTTGTCGATCATGGCGCCGTCGTCGGCGTAGGTGTTGTGGGCGGAGA
>NZ_LZJB01000056.1:0-5323 GCF_001666895.1 Mycobacterium sp. E3298 | reverse complement strand
GCGATCGACGCGCCCAGGAACATCATCGCCAAGGCGAGCGAGACGCCTTTTCCGAACAGCACGCCACTGTTCAGCAGGGGCAGGGCGACAAGCGCACCCAGGGCAAGCGGCGCGAGGATGCCCGCGGCCGACACCGCCGCCGCGGTGCCGGCGCGGTGTTTGACGAGGTTGGCGTCGAAGCTGAGGCCGACGAGGAACATGTACAAGACCAGGCCGATCTGCGCCGCGGTGTAGAGCACCGTGTTCGCCTGCCCGGGCGGAAAGAGATCGTGCTGCACGCCGGGCGCGAGCCGGCCCAGCAGCGAGGGGCCCAAAAGTACGCCGGCAATCATCTCGCCCACGACTTGGGGTTGCCCCAAGCGTTGCGCAACCAGCCCGACGAACCGGCATGTTCCGAGGATGACGGCAAGTTCGAGGAAGAAATGTACGGCGGTTGCTGCCGGCATGATGACGTCCTGAGTGTCTGTGGTCGGCTTGATCAGGGCGCCAAGCGCGACGAACGGTTGAGATCGGCTTTGCCGCAGCGCATCTGGCCGCAATGCCGCCAGCGTCCCGCCACCTCGACGCCGTGGGCTTGCAGGCTTGCGAGAGTCCTCATTTCGTGTAACGTACTTAACTATTAAGTAACTTAATCTCCCTGGCTTTGCAAGAGGTGGACGTGTGGACGTGCGCGCGCAGCTGTCGCAGTTGAGCCCCGAGGCGCGCGAGACGCTGGCGCGAAGGATCAAGGGCCTGTTGGATGCCGACAAGGTCGGCTCCGATCACGACGTCACCATCGTCGGAGGTGGTGCGGCGGGGCTGACCCTGGCGCTGGAGATCCAAACCGCCAGGCCCCAGACCCGCATCGCCGTCATCTCGCCCACCTCCCACCCAGTGCCTGAGATCACCCACACAGTCGGCGAATCGACGGTCGAGGTTTCCGCCCACTACCTCCGTGAACGCATTGGGTTGGCCGAGCACTTGCAGACGTCGCAGATCCGCAAGATGGGCCTGCGAATGTTCTTCTCCCACGGCGGCAACACCGATATCGCCGAGCGGTTGGAACTCGGCAGTTCCTCCTACATCCCCCAGGTGACGTACCAGATCGACCGCGGCAGGCTGGAGAACGAGCTTTACCGACGTTGCCACTCGGCGGGCATCGACGTCCGCCGCGGCCGCGCGGTCTCGGTCGAGTGCGGTTCCGGCGGACACCCGCACACCGTTTCCATCCAGAGCGGTGACACGATCACCCGAACGACGGCGCGTTGGGTGGTGGATTCATCCGGACGAAATCGTGCGCTGGCCCGCCAACTGGGTCTACGGCGCGCCAACGAACACAACTGCAATGCGGTGTGGTTGCGTGTCGCCGCCGAAATAGACGTCGGCCGGTGGAGCGAGGATCCGGCCTGGCAGGCCCGCATCGTCGAGGGTGATCGCGCGCTGTCCACGAATCACTTGATGGGGGAGGGCTACTGGGTCTGGCTGATCCGGCTCGCGTCCGGATCCACCAGCGTCGGCATCGTCGCCGACCCGGCGTTCCACCCGTTCGACCGCTTCAACACCCTCAGCAAAGCTCGGTCGTGGCTCACCGAGCACGAGCCGCAATGCGCGGCGGTGCTGGCAGAACACGAACACCTGATCAAGGACTTCAGGGTGATGAAAAACTACAGTCACGGCGCCACGAAGGTTTACGACGGCCGCGACCGTTGGTGTCTCACCGGAGATTCGGGGATCTTCCTCGATCCGTTGTACTCGTCGGGCCTGGACCTCGTCGCCATCGGCAACGGCCTCATCACCGACATGATTGTCCGCGAACTCGACGGTGAAGACGTCGTCGCGCGGTCGGGAATCAGCGACTCGCTGTTTCGATCCCTCACCGACATGTGGCTCGCCGTGTACTGCGATCAATACGCGCTGATGGGTTCGCCGGCCGTGATGTCCGCCAAGGTGATTTGGGACATCGCCTTCTACTGGGGCTTTGTCGGCTTGCTCTACCGGAACGGGCGGTTCGTCACTGTCGCCGACGATCCACAGGTGGTTCCTCACCTGGAGGGGTTGATCAAGCTCAGCAACCGCACGCAAAGGTTCTTCCGGGAATGGGCCGCGGTCGAGACGGCACGACCGTCGGCCGGGTTCGTCGATTTGTACTCACCGTTGAACTTCATGGTCAGCCTGCACACCGCGATGATCGGCGAAAGCCCGGACTTCGCCGCGCAGTTTCGCGCGAACGCCCGCCTCTTGCACCAGCTGGCCGGCCAGCTCGTGGAGACCGTGATCTCGGAGAAGTGCGACCGGTTCTCCGAAGACGGTGTCATGCAGCAGGTGCAGGCGTGGCAACGCGACTCGCTTCTGCGGGAACTGCGAGCCATCTACCGCCACGAGCAGGAAATCAACCCGATCAGCCGGGCGTGGATCCTCGGCGACGCACCCGTACTCGAACCACGTTGACCCGAACACGATTCGCGCACGACCCGGTTCTCACGGTCGAGGCCAGTGAACTCGCCGGCGGCCGGCCAGCGCCTCGGTCGGGCCGGGGCGCGGAGTATCCCGCACAGCGGACGCGGGATGCGCACGCATCGCACTCCTCGAAGGCGATCCGGCGCGGACCGGTGCACGGTCGTAGGGCGAAAGGATGAACATGCGCGCCGCAGCCGGGACTCGTGAACCCTTGGCGATCGTCGGAATCGGTTGTCAGTTCCCAGGCGGTGCGCGGACCCCGGAAAGCTACTGGCACTTACTCTGCAGCGGAACCGACGCCACCGACACCGTCCCCGAATCCCGGTGGAACGCCGCAAAGTACTACGACCCGAACCCCGCCAAGGTCGGCAAGATGGTCACCCGGCGAGGCGGGTTCCTCAGCGAAATCGACCAGTTCGACCCGCAATTCTTCGGAATCTCTCCCCGCGAGGCGCACCTGATCGATCCGCAGCAACGCCTCCTGCTGCAGACGACGTGGGAGGCGCTGGAAGACGGCGGAATATCCGCGGACAGCCTCGCGGGAACCGAGGTAGGCGTCTTCGTCGGCGGTTTCACCCTCGACTACCAACTTCTGCAGAATCGGGGCCGCTCCAGCCGGTACCGATTCAAGGCCCATTCCGCCACCGGAATGATGATGACGATGCTGGCCAACCGGATCTCGTTCGCCTTCGATTTCCGGGGTCCCAGCATGACGATCGACACGGCGTGCTCGAGCTCACTTGTCGCCGTACACCTTGCGGCGCTGAGCATTTGGAACGGCGAATGCGACGTCGCGCTGGCCGGTGGGGTCAATGTCATGATCGGGCCGAACACCGCCATCGCCGAATCGAAGAGCGGATTCCTCAGTCCCGACGGGCGCTGCAAGGCGTTCGACCGTTCCGCCGACGGCTACGCGCGGGGAGAAGGCGGCGCCGTCGTCGTCATCAAGCCGCTCGAGCGCGCGGTGGCCGACGGTGACGAAATCTACGCTCAGATTCTCGGCTCCGCCGTGTCGCAGGACGGCCGCACCGACGGCATCACGGTGCCCCGCGCCGCGGCCCAGGAGGCGGCCATCATTACGGCGCTGCGCAGGGCGGGTATCCGTCCCGACGAGGTCGGCTATGTGGAGGCGCACGGCACCGGCACCCCGGTCGGCGATCCAGTCGAGGCCGGGGCCCTCGGCAGTGTGTTGGCTGCGAACCGGTCACCGGCCGATCCACTGCTGATCGGCTCGGTCAAGACCAATATCGGCCACCTGGAAGCCGGCGCGGGGGTCGCCGGATTGATAAGGCGGCGCTGGTGCTCAAACATGGGTACATCCCGGCGAACCTGCACCTCAATGATCCGATACCGCTTGCGAATTCGGGTATCGAAATTCCGGCCACCGGTCGTCCGTTTCCGGGCAACGGGCGACGCGTCGCAGGGGTCAACTCCTTTGGCTTCGGCGGCACCAACGCTCACGTCGTGCTCGCCGAGCCGCCGTTTCCCGGTCCAGCCGGCCTAAAGCGGTCGCCGCAGCTGCCGCTGGCCGTGCTGCCGGTTTCGGCGCGTTCGCAAGAGGCGTTAGCCGCGACGGCCCGTCGGCTGGCGGAACACCTCGACGCCCACCCGGAAATCTCACTGCACGACCTCGGCTACACGCTGAGCCGGCGCCGCACGCACCTGACGCATCGCCGCGCGATCGTCGCGGACGGTGTGGCCGACGCGCTGAGTCAGCTTCGAGCCCTGGCGGAAGGGCAGAGCCCGGTCGACCGGACGCCGCCGGCCAAGCCGAAGGTGGCGTTCGTCTGCACCGGGATGGGGCCCCAATGGTGGAAGATGTGCCGGGGGCTGCTTGACGCCTATCCCGCCTTCGCCGACAGCATCGCGCGAAGCGATCGCGAGCTATCCCGTTATGCCGATTGGTCTTTGACCGACGAACTCCGCGCCGACGAAACGGGCTCTCGGATGTCGGAGACGGATGTGGCCCAGCCCGCCAACTTCGCCATCCAGATAGCGCTGGCCGAGCAACTGAAAGAATTCGGCATCATTCCCGACGCCGTGGTGGGGCACAGCGCCGGCGAGGTGGCCGCCCACTACCTGGCCGGCGTCCTCACCTTCGAACAGGCGATCCGCGTCATCTACCACCGAAGTCGTCTGCAACAGCGCACCAGAGGTCTGGGCCGCATGCTCGCTGTCGGCCTCGGCGCCGAATCGCTGATGCAGGCGCTGGAAATCCCTGCGGTCGACGCCATCGGGCCGGGTGTATCCATCGCCGCGGTCAACAGTCCGTCTGCGGTCACCATCGCAGGCGATGGTGACGCCTTGGGCCGCATCGCCCGCCGACTCGACGAGCTCAGGATCTTCAATCGCTTCCTCAACGTGCAGGTGCCGTATCACACGCACTACATGGACGCGGTGAAAGAAGACCTCTTCGGCGCTCTGCAGGGCGTGTCTTCGGGCCCGGCAACCATCCCGCTGTATTCCACGGTGACTGGCGAACGCCTGGAGGGCTACGCCACCGGCGACGCGTACTGGTGGCAGAACACGCGCGCCACAGTACTTTTCGAACCCGCGGTGAGCCGAATGCTCGACGACGGATACACCCATTTCGTGGAGCTCGGGCCACATCCCGTCCTCGCGACGTCGATCGTCGAGATCGCCTCCGCCCAGAAGGCCGAGGTGGTGGTCTTGCCGACGCAGCGGCGCGACGCCGACGATGGCCGCACGCTGATGAATTGCCTTGGCGCGCTGCACTGCGAAGGGCACCTTGTGAGGTGGGAGGCTCTCTACCCCCGGCACGGGGCGCGGCCGCTGAAGCTTCCGCTGTACCCATGGCAGTCCAAACGGTATTGGAACGAAACGCAGGAAGCCGCGGAGGACCTGCACTACAACCCGGTGCATCCCC
>NZ_LZJB01000055.1:0-1827 GCF_001666895.1 Mycobacterium sp. E3298 | reverse complement strand
ATTCGCTGCTGTCCCAGGACCGGTTCTGGCAGCACACGCCGAAGGTGTGGCTGCTGGACATGGGCATGCTGGCGGCGTTGTCGCTCTTCTACGCCGGCTTCGTGCGGTGGAGAATCCGCTTACGCCGATAGGCCGGCGCGGCCCTAGATTTGCTCCGCACCGCCGTCGACGAAGATCTCGCTGCCGGTCATGAAGCTGCTCTCGTCCGACGCGAGGAAAAGCACCGCCGCGGCGACCTCCTCGGGCCTGCCCAGGCGGCCCATCGGCACCTTGGCCGCCTCGCCTTCTCGCAACTCCTGCTCCCGCCCGGCCGGCGCCAGCCCCAAAAGCCCCGGCGTCTCGACCGGTCCGGGAACGATGGTGTTGACCCGGATCCCGCGGCCCACGAGTTCGGCGGCCCAGGTCCGCCCGAACGAGCGGATCGCCGCCTTGGTCGCCGCGTACACGCTGAACGCGGGGGTGCCGTTGTAGGCGGCGGTCGAGCCGGTCAGCACGATCGACGACCCGCGGTTGAGCAGCGGCAGCATGGCTTGCACGGTGAACAGCGTGCCGCCCACGTTGGTCATGAACGTGGACGTGAAGTGTTCGACCGAAATGTCGCCCAGTGCCGCGAATTCTCCGCCGCCCGCGTTGGCGAAGAGCACGTCGAGGCCCGCTCCGCGGGAGGCGACGACGTCGGCGACGGCGGCCACGTCGTCAAGGTTGGCCACGTCAGCGCGGACGCCCGTCGCCCGTTCACCGATCGAGGCCACGGCGGCGTCGATGGTCTGCTGGTTGCGCCCGGTCAGGATGACGTGGGCGCCCGCGTCGGCCAGCCGCTGCGCGGCCGCCAGCCCGATGCCCGAATTCCCGCCGGTGACCAGGGCTGTCTTTCCGCTGAGGTCGCTCATTGTGACTAGAGTAGGTGCATCCATCCGCCCAAGCACGAGACGTTCGACCTGATCGCCCGCACCAACACCGATCCCAAGGGCATCGTGCGGGACGTGGACGACTATGCGGTTCACCCGTGGGGCCTCTACGTGGCCCGGCCCACCCCCGGCCGCGCCCAGTTCCATTACCTCGAATCCTGGCTGCTGCCCTCGCTCGGCTTGCGCGCCACCGTCTTTCACTTCAACCCGGGCCACGAGCGCGATCACGACTACTACCTCGACGTGGGCGAATACACGCCGGGGCCCGAGGTGTGGCGTTCGGAGGACCACTACCTCGACATCGAAGTCCGCACCGGCGACGGCGCGGACCTGGCCGACGTCGACGAGCTGCTGGACGCCGTCCGGCACGGCCTGTTGACCCCGGAGGTCGCCGAGCTGGCGGTGCGGCGCGCCGTGGACGCCGTTGCGGGGTTGGCCCGCAACGGCTATGACCTCTCCCGCTGGTTGGTCGGCCATGGGATGGAGCTGACGTGGCGCCAGACGTGGCCGCGCTGCCCGACGAACCGGTGCCCGACTGGCGATCCCCCACGCTGGCGACCCTGACCGACAGGCGGTTCTCCGATCCGCGCTGGATCTTCGAGCGCAAGTTCGACGGGATGCGCTGTCTGGCGTTCCGCGACGGCGACCGGGTGCGGATGTTGTCGCGAAACCGACAGCCGCTCAACGGAACCTACCCGGAACTCGTCGATGCGCTTGCCGCCCAGCGCGCGACGCGCTTCGTGGTCGACGGCGAGGTGGTGCGGGAGAGCGGCGCCTGAGCGCTTGGTCCCCCGATTGCGCTGGGCGTAATGTCAGCGACTATGAGCTGCACCGGTAGCAGGCAGGATTCGAGGTAATGGAACTGGGCGCGGCCGGGGGTGGGCCGGGCCACGTAGAGGCCCCACGGGTGAACCGCATA
>NZ_LZJB01000054.1:0-18531 GCF_001666895.1 Mycobacterium sp. E3298 | reverse complement strand
GCAGGCCAACATCCACTACGCGGCGTTCACCACCGCACGCAAGCTGGTCAACCCGCTGCTGCACCCAGTCGGCGACCTGTCCTCGGTCACGCCGAGCCAGGCCAGCGCGGTGCGCGCCTCGGCGGGCGGCACCCTCGAACAGCTGTGGCAGCCGCCGGCGAACATGCCCACGGACGGCAAGGTGGTGAAGGCGTCGATTCCGGCTTCGGGAGGGTTCACCCCGCGTGAGGCGCTGATCTACCTGCCCCCGGCATACCTGGCGACGCCGCGGCCCGAATTGCCGGTGCTCGTGGTCATTCCCGGCGACCCGGGGGCGCCGCGCGACTGGATCGACAAGGTGCACATCGACGACGCGCTCGGCCAGTTCGCCGCGCAGCACAAGGGGCTGGCCCCGGTGGTGGTGATGGCCGACCAACAGGGCGTCGCGGAAAACAATCCCAGCTGCGTCGACTCCGCCTGGGGCAGGCCGCAGACCTACCTCGCCGAGGACCTTCCGCGCTGGGTGTCGGCGAACCTGCAAGTGAGCCGGGACCACCGGCAGTGGGGCGTCGGCGGCCTGTCGTCGGGAGGAACCTGCTCGCTGCTGGTGGCCCTTCGCGCCCCCGAGACCTTTCCGAACCTGGTGGACATGTCCGGGCAGCGCGAGCCGATCCTGACCAGCCACGCCGAAATCGTCGCCAAGTTGTTCAACGGCGACGAGGCCGCCTACAACAACGTCACACCGAAGGACATCATGGCCAAGCGGCAGTATCCCGACACCAACGCGCTGATCACGGCGGGCTCCGACGACCGGGTCTACAACCCCCAGCAGCGGGAGATCTACGAGGCCTGCCGGCAGGCCGGCATGAAGGCGCAGTGGCAGGAATTTCCCGGGGGGCACACCTTCGCCGTGTTCCGGGCCTCGTTCGAAGCGGCGATTCCCTGGCTGGCGACGCGCACGGGGCTGACCCAATGACCGCCGCGGTGCTCGACGCACCGACCGCGGTGCTCGACAAGCGCGCCGTCGTGCAGCACAACGCGCGGCGGGCGCTCGCGCTGCTGCGGCAGTCGCCGGTAACCGTCGGGCTGGTCGTCGCGCTGTGGGTGCTCGGCGCGATCACCCACGCGTGGTCGGTGTGGTCGAACAACACCGAGAACTCGCCGGGCATGCCCCACGGCCTCGTTTCGAAAGTCGCCGTCGGCACGTCCCAGCTGGAGCGCGGCTTCTGGTGGACCCCGTTCACCGCCGGGCTGTGGAACGTGTCGCTGGCCGCCTACGTGGTCGCCACGCTGTTCACCCTGGCCGTGGGCGTTTCCGCCGAACGGTTGCTCGGTCCTCGCCGGACCGCGCTGTTCCTGGTGACCGGCCAGGTGCTGAGCAGCCTGCTCGGCGTCGGTGCCGTCGCGCTGCTGGCACACACCGGTGACTCGTGGTTGACCAACCTCGACAAGGAGGTCGCGGTCGGCACCACGCCGGCGCTGGTCTGCCTCGCCGTGGTGATGACGTTCAAGCTGTCGGCGCTCTGGCGACGCCGGCTGCGATTGGTGATGTTCAGCGGCGTAGTGGTGTTCGCGCTGTATTCGGGCACCCTGCTCGACGTCTTGCGGGTTTTCGGCGCGGTGGTCGGACTGCTGCTGGGCTGGCTGCTCTACCGCTCGGAAGCGCGCGCCGCCGTCTCGCCGCCCTCACGCTCGGAGTCCAGGGTGCTGGTGGGCACCGTGGTCGCGGCCACGGCGTTCGGCCCGCTGCTGACCCTGCTCGGTTCCACCGGCGCCTGGCTCGCCTACCCCGGCTACGGCCCGCTGCGGATCTTGCAATCGCTGTTCGCCTCGCCCGCCGAGGACAGCGAGCGCATGCATCAGCTGTGCGCCGACCCCGGGTTGAGTGAAGCGTGCCGGCTGGCGGTCTCGCAGACCTTGGGGACGGGTGTGGGCTCGGCGATCACCTCGGTGGGCCCGGCGCTGCTGTTGCTGGCGGCCGCGGTCGGGTTGCGCCGCGGGCGCCGCTTCGCGTGGTGGCTGGCGCTACTGCTCAACGCCGCCCTGGTCGCGGGCAGCGCCTGGTTCGCCGTGCTGTGGACCCGCGATGCGGCCGACGCGGGATCCGTCGTGCACGACGCGGACGACACCTATTCGTTCGCCCACGACACGTTGATTCTCATCGCGCCGATCGTGGTCCCGTGCCTGATGATCGCGTTGTTGCTGTTCACCCGGCCGTTGTTCACGGTGACCGCACCACGGGCCACCTATCTGCGGCTGGGGCTGGGTCTGGCCGCCACCGCCGCGCTCACCGCCGGCGGCTACCTGTTGATCGCCTATTGGGAGCGCAAGGAATTCGACCCCCCGCCCAACCTTTCTCAGCTGATCTCCGATCTGCCGACCCGCTATCTGCCGCCGGCCTACGAACTGGCGCACAGCGCAAAGTTCCTGCCCAACAGCGGGCTTGCGCTGCTGGCATGGGAGTTCTGCGGCGCCGTGTTCTGGGTGATGCTGCTGGCCGGCCTGCTGGTCAGCTTCTGGCGGGCCAGCGTCGTCGTCGACGACGAGGCACGGACCCGGGCGCGGAACCTGATGGTGGCCAACAGCGGATCGTCGCTGGCCTACATGAGCACCTGGCCGGGCAACGTGTACTGGTTCACCGAGGACGGGCACGCGGCATTCGCCTACCGCGTTGTCGCCGCCGTGGCGCTGACCACCGGGGGCCCGCTGGGCGATCCGGGTGCGCGGGCGGACGCGCTACGTGGCTTCGAGCGGTTCTGCGACCGCAACGGCTGGACGGCGTGCATGTACAGCATCACCGAGGACGTCCGCGACCGCGCGGTGGAGCTGGGGTGGTACGCGGTGCAGGTGGCCGAGGACACCGTGGTGCCGTTGGCCGAGCTGGAGTTCAAAGGCAAGAAGTGGCAAGACATTCGCACCGCGCTGAACAAGGCGGCCAAAGAGGGCATCCGCGCCGAGTGGACGAGCTACCCGGAGGCGCCGCTGTCGATACGCGACCAGGTGCGGGTGATCTCCGAGGAGTGGGTGGCCGACAAGGGCATGCCCGAGATGGGTTGGACGCTGGGCGGTTTGGACGAGCTCGACGACCCGACCGTGCGCTGCCTGATCGCCGTGGACGAGCAGTGGATCGTGCACGGCATCACCAGCTGGTTGCCGGTCTACCGGGACGGGCAAACGGTCGGCTGGACGATGGACTTCATGCGCAGGCGAGGCAGCAGTCCCTTCAAGGGCGTGATGGAGTTCTTGATTGCCTCTGCGGCACAGAGCTTTCGGGAGGAGGGCGCGGAGTTCCTCAGCCTCTCCGGGGCCCCGCTGGCCCGGCTGGCGCGGGGCAACGAGGTCACGGCGCTCGACCGCATCCTCGATGTCACCGGCAAAGCGCTCGAGCCGGTGTACGGGTTTCGCTCGCTGCTCAGCTTCAAGGCCAAGTTCCAGCCCGAGTACCGGCCCCTGTACATGGCCTACCGTGACCCGTCGACGCTGCCCGCGATCGCCAACGCGATCAGCCGCGCTTACCTACCGCACCTCACCGCGCGCCAGGGGATTCGGCTGGCGCGCAAGCTCGCCCGAAGATAGTCACGCCCGCTGGTCGGGTGTCAGGGCCGGCGCAGCGGAGAGCCGCCGAACTTGTCCGGGTTGGCGATATCCCAGAGCGCGCTGACCTTTCCGTCGCGCACCGTCACCGCCATGATCCGCGGCAACATCTCCCGATACCCGTCGGCAGCAGCGCGGCCGGCGGTGTAGATGCCGAGCTCGCCGTTGACCAGCCCCAGCTCGTACGAGGTGAACGTCCCCGGGCCGTACCGCTGCGCCAGGCCCAGCATGAACCGGACCACCTTGTCCGGGCCGCGGATGGTCTGAACGGCCGTGGGCGCCTTGCCGTTCGAATCGCCGGTGAAGGTGACATCGGGATGCAGCAGCGAGACCACGGTGTCCAGGTCGCCGGCGGCCATCGCGGCCATCAGCCGGCCGACCACCTCGTCGTGCGAGGGGTCGGGCCTGGGCGGCGGGGCCGCGCTGACGGCCTTGCGGGCCCGCGACGCCAGCTGCCTCGCGGCGGCCTCGCTGATGCCGAGCACCTCGGCGATCTCCGCGAACGGCACCGCGAACCCGTCGTGCAGCACGAAGGCCACCCGCTGATCGGGCGACAGCCGCTCCAGCACCACCATCGCCGCGAACCGGGCGTCCTCGCGGGAAACGACCGCCGAGAGCGGGTCCGCCCGGTCGAAGCCGGTCACCACCGGCTCCGGCAGCCAGTTCCCGGTGTAGGTCTCGCGCCGGTGCGCGGCCGAGCGCAACTTGTCCAGGCCCAGCCGGCTCACCACCGTGGTCAGCCAGGCCCGCAGGTCGGTGATTTCGGCACCCTGCCGGTCCCAGCGCAGCCACGCCTCCTGCACGATGTCCTCGGCGTCGGCGACCGTGCCGGTGAGCCGGTAGGCGACCGCCATCAGGTGGGGTCGCAGGGCTTCGAATTGTGAGACCTGTTCGGTCCCGGTCATATCGCGAGCCTAGCGCGGCGACGGCGAGCGCCGAAACGGCGCGAGTAAGGAGCCACGCCATCAGAGCCGGCGGCTAGTCTCACAGACACCATGACAGAGCACCTGTGGCTGCACTTCGCCCGGCACGGCGCCGGCATCACGCCGCCCATCATCGTCCGCGGCGAGGGCGTGACCATCTTCGACGACCGGGGCAAAAGCTACCTCGACGCGCTGTCGGGGCTGTTCACCGTTCAGGTCGGCCACGGTCGCACCGAACTCGCCGAGGTCGCCGCCCGGCAGGCGAGCACACTGGCGTACTTCCCGCTTTGGGGCTATGCCACCCCGACCGCAATCGAGCTCGCCGAGCGCCTCGCAGGCTATGCCCCGGGCGGGCTCAACCGGGTGTTCTTCACCACCGGCGGGACGGAGGCCGTGGAGACCGCGTGGAAACTGGCCAAGCAGTATTTCAAGCTGACCGGCAAACCCGGTAAGCACAAGGTGATTTCGCGGTCGATCGCCTACCACGGCACCACCCAGGGAGCCCTGGCGATCACCGGCCTGCCCGCGTACAAGGCGCCCTTCGAACCCGTGACACCGGGTGGCTTCCGGGTGCCCAACACGAACTTCTACCGCGCGCCCGAGCCGTTTGCCAACGACCCCAAGGGCTTCGGGCGGTGGGCCGCCGACCGGATCGCGGAGGCCATCGAGTTCGAGGGCCCCGAGACCGTCGCCGCGGTGTTCCTGGAGCCGGTGCAGAACGCGGGCGGCGCCATTCCCCCTCCGCCGGGCTATTTCGAGCGGGTGCGCGAAATCTGCGACTCCTACGACGTGCTGCTGGTGTCCGACGAGGTGATCTGCGCGTTCGGCCGGATCGGGTCGATGTTCGCCTGCGACGACCTCGGTTACGTGCCCGACATGATCACTTGCGCCAAGGGCCTGACGTCGGGCTACTCGCCGCTGGGCGCGATGATCGCCGACGAGCGGCTGTTCGAACCGTTCAACGACGGCGCCACCGTCTTCCCGCACGGCTATACCTTTGGCGGACATCCGGTTTCGACGGCAGTGGGGCTGGCCAACCTCGACATCTTCGAGCGTGAGGGCCTCAACGACCACGTCAGGAAGCACGCGTCGGCCTTCCGCGCCACGCTGGAGAAGCTCTACGACCTGCCCATCGTCGGCGACGTCCGCGGCGAGGGGTTCTTCTACGGCATCGAGCTGGTGAAGGACAAGGCGACCAAGGAAACGTTCAGCGCGCAAGAGTGCGAACGGGTGCTGCACGGCTTCGTGTCGCCGGCGCTCTTCGAGGCGGGCCTGTACTGCCGCGCCGACGATCGCGGCGATCCGGTGGTTCAGGTGGCGCCGCCGCTGATCAGCGGTCAGGCCGAATTCGACACCATCGAATCCATCCTGCGCGGCGTGCTCGGCGAGGTGCCTGGAAAGCTTTAGACGCGCTTCACCGCGTCGGCGGCGATCAGCACCTCACGCGAATGCGCGGCGTTCGGGTTGCTGACCATCCGCGACACCGCGTTGCACAGCCAGGTGAGCGCCTCGCGCAGGCCGGCGTCGGGCGTCGCGTCTCGATGGTGCTGCAGTTCGATCAGCACACTTTCCAGGCCGGAGCGCCGGACCTGCGACGCCTTCTCGACCTCCCTGAGCAGTTGTTGCAGCGACCGCGGAGCGTCGCTCTTGCGCCGCCGACGAAACGAGAATCGATCGTTGGGAATGTCTTGGCCCTCGCGGTTCGGCGGAAGATTCGGCGCCGCCACGGTGGCGGCATGCTCAGCGTAGTGGCTCCCCCGCGTTGCCGCCGCCCGACGGCGTCGCAACTTCCGTCTCACCAGTCACAGCGCGGCTCCCTCGAATCGCGCCCGCGATCGCCTAATGTGCACAGGCAATGGACTTCCTACGCCCCGCGTCATGCCTGGCAGCGGCCCTTTTCGTGGCCGCCGCTCCGGTTGCCGTCGCCGCGCCGATCGCGAGTGCCGAGCCCGGCGCCGAGCCCAACGCCGCCACCGCCAACTGCCCCTTCAAGGTGAACACCCCGCCCGCGGTCGACTCGTCGGAGGTCCCGCAAGCCGGTGATCCGCCGATCCCGCTGGCCGTGCCGCCGAAGCCGGTTGGCGGCGAGGCGCTGAGCAGCTGCGGCATCGTCGCCGCGCCCGATACGCCACCGCTGCCGACCGACGTCTCCGCCGACGCGTGGCTGGTGGCGGACCTGGACAGCGGCGCGGTGGTCGCGGCCAAGGACCCGCACGGCCGGCACCGGCCCGCCAGCATCATCAAGGTGCTGATCGCGATGGCGTCCATCAACGCGCTCAACCTGAACAAGTCGGTGCCCGGCACCGCCGACGACGCGGCCGCCGAGGGCACCAAGGTCGGCGTCGAGGAAGGCGGGGTCTTCACCGTCAACCAGTTGCTGCACGGCCTGCTGATGCACTCCGGGAACGACGCCGCGCACGCGCTGGCCATGCAGCTCGGCGGCATGCAGCAAGCCGTGGAGAAGATCAACGTGCTGGCCGCCAAGCTCGGCGGCAAGGACACCCGGGTGGCCACGCCGTCGGGGCTGGACGGGCCCGGCATGAGCACGTCGGCCTACGACATCGGCCTGTTCTACCGCTACGCCTGGCAGAACCCGACCTTCGCCGACATCGTCGCGACGCGGACGTTCGACTTCCCCGGCCACGGCGACCATCCCGGCTACGAACTGGAGAACGACAACCAGCTGCTCTACAAGTACCCGGGCGCCTTGGGCGGCAAGACCGGCTACACCGACGACGCCGGCCAGACGTTCGTGGGCGCCGCCAACCACAACGGGCGACGCTTGATGGCGGTGTTGCTGCACGGGACGCGGGTGCCGATCGCCCCGTGGGAGCAGGCCGCGCACCTGCTGGACTACGGCTTCAGCACGCCACAGGGCACCCAGGTCGGCAACCTCATCGAACCCGACCCCTCGCTGGCGCCCGCCAAACGCGACAGCGCCGCCGACCGGCAGGCCAACGGCGCCGAGGCAGCCGGGCTGATTCCCTCCGCGGACGCGCTGCCGATCCGGGTGGGCGTCGCCGTCATCGGAACGATCATCGTGTTCAGTCTGATCATGGTGGCGCGCGCGATGAACCGCCGGCCACAGCATCGTTGACCGTAGAAGTTTGCTGTGGCACCGTCTTGCGGATGAGCGAAGCCCTGTATGAGGACCCCGGCCTCCGGCTCGACGAGGACGGCATCACCATCCGGCGCTACTACTTCCCGTTTGCCAACCCGAAGCGCATCCCGTACGGCAGGATCCAGGGCGTCAAGGCCGAGCAGATGACGTGGAACAGCGGCAAAGGCCGGATCTGGGGCGCGGGCGACCCGCGGTACTGGTTCCCGCTGGACGTCCGCCGGGGCCGCAAGCGAACGCTTCTGGTGCTCCACCTCGGACGCCGGGTGCGCCCGTGCATCAGCCCCGACGACCCCGAGCGTGTCATCGAGGTGCTGCGCGATCGGCTGCGGACTGCGAAGTCCCCATAGCGATTAGCTGACAGCGCCGACGGCGAGTGCGTCGATCCCGTCGGCGGCGACACTAAACTCACCCAGATGACCAACGCCCGGCGCGGCCTGGCGGTCGCGCTGACCGCCGCGAGCGTGGGCCTGATCTACGGCTACGACCTGTCCATCATCGCCGGCGCGCAGCTGTACGTCACCGAGGACTTCGGGCTGTCCACGCGGCAACAAGAACTGCTGACGACGATGGTGGTGATCGGGCAGATCGCCGGGGCGCTCGGCGCGGGCGTGCTGGCGAACGCGATCGGGCGGAAGAAGTCGGTGGTGCTGCTCCTGGTCGCCTACGCGGTGTTCGCTCTGCTGGGCGCGCTGTCGGTGTCCCTGCCGATGCTGTTGACGGCCCGGCTCCTGTTGGGCCTGACGCTGGGCGTGGCGGTGGTGGTGGTGCCGGTGTACGTGGCGGAGTCCGCCCCGACCGCGGTGCGCGGCTCGCTGCTGACGGCCTACCAGCTTGCCATCGTCAGCGGGCTCATCGTCGGCTACCTGACCGGCTACCTGCTGGCCGGGTCGCACAGCTGGCGCTGGATGCTGGGACTGGCCGCCGTGCCCGCCATCGTGTTGCTGCCGTTGCTGATTCGCGCGCCCGACACGGCGCGGTGGTACGTGCTCAAGGGCCGCCTCGAGGAGGCCCGCCGGGCGCTGCTGCGCGTGGAGCCCAACGCCCGCGTCGACGAGGAACTCGCCGAGATCGGCCGCGCGCTCGGCGAGGGCTCCCGCGGTCACAAGGGCGGCTGGTCGGAGATGCTGCGGCCGCCGTATTCGCGCGCCACCGCTTTCGTGATCACGCTCGGCTTTCTGATCCAGATCACCGGCATCAACGCGATCATCTATTACAGCCCGCGGATCTTCCAGGCCATGGGCTTCACCGGAAATTTCGCGCTGCTGGCGCTGCCGGCCCTGGTTCAGGTCGCCGGGCTGGCGGCCGTGGGCGCGTCGCTGCTGCTGGTCGACCGGCTGGGCCGGCGCCCAATCCTGTTGTCCGGCATCGCCATGATGATCGCCGCCGACGTCGTGCTGATGGCCGTGTTCGGGCGGGGCATCGGCGGCGCGGTCCTCGGATTCGCCGGCATCGTGCTGTTCATCTTCGGCTACACGATGGGCTTCGGCTCCCTGGGCTGGGTGTACGCCAGCGAGAGCTTCCCGTCCCGGCTGCGCTCCATCGGGTCGAGCACGATGCTGACCTCGAACCTGGTGGCCAACGCGATCGTCGCCGCCGTCTTCCTCACCATGCTCCATTCCCTCGGCGGCGCGGGAACTTTCGCGGTGTTCGCGTCCCTGGCTGCGGTCGCGTTCGTCGTGGTCTACCGGTACGCGCCGGAGACCAAGGGCCGCCAACTCGAGGAGATCCGCTACTTCTGGGAAAACGGCGGCCGATGGGACTGATCGCCGCGGGCACGATGGTGCTCGACGGATGGGTCCGCCGGCCGGGATGGCTCGAGACGGACGGGCCGCGGATCGTGGCGTGCGGCGCCGGGGCCCCGCCCCGCCCGGCCGACGACGCCTTCCCCGATGGGGCCGTGGTCCCCGGTTTCATCGACATGCACGTGCACGGCGGCGGCGGGGCGTCCTACACCGACGGCCCCACCGACGGCGAGGGCATCGCCGGTGCGGCGGAATTCCACCTGCGGCACGGCACCACGACCACGCTCGCCAGCCTGGTGAGCACCTCGCCGGCGGAGTTGCTCGCCGGCGTGCGCGCGCTGGCCGAAGCCGCCCGGCACGGGATCGTCGCGGGCATCCACCTGGAGGGGCCGTGGCTGAGCCGGGCCCGCTGCGGGGCGCACGACCCCGCGCTCCTGCGCGCCCCGGATCCGGCGGAGGTCGACGCCGCGCTGGCCGCGGGCGGCGGCGCGATCCGGATGGTCACGCTCGCCCCGGAGCTGCCCGGCGCCGACGAAGCGATCCGCCGCTTCCGCGACGCCGGAGTCGTTGTGGCGGTGGGGCATACGGACGCCACCTACGAGCAGGTCGAACGCGCCATCGCGCAGGGCGCCACGGTCGGCACCCACCTGTTCAACGCGATGCCGCCACTGCACCATCGCGAGCCCGGGCCGGCGCTCGCCCTGCTCCGGGACCCGGGGGTCACCGTCGAGCTGATCGCCGACGGCGTGCACGTGCACCCGGCCGTCGTGGACGCGGTGATCGCGGCCGCGGGGCCCGACCGGGTCGCCCTTGTCACCGACGCCATCGCCGCGGCCGGCCGTGGGGACGGGCCGTTTCGCCTCGGCGCGGTGGCCGTCGACGTCGTCTCGGGGGTGGCACGGGTGCGGGGGACGTCGACGATCGCGGGCAGCACCGCCACGATGGACGCGCTCTTTCGCAACGTCAACGCCGGTGCGGGGCTGGCCGCCGCGGCGCTGACGACCTCGGGTACCCCGGCGCGGGCGCTCGGCCTCGAGCGGATCGGCTTCCTGCGCTCCGGCTATGACGCGAATCTGGTTGTGCTGGACGGTGATCTGCGGGTTACGGCGGTCATGGTCGCCGGCCGTTGGCGGGTAGGCCGCTAACGAAGCCGCCGGGTGATGCGGGAAAGGGCCAGCGCCCCAACGGCTCCCATCGCCATCGCGGTCAACGTCTGGCGCGTGCCGATGCCGTCGTCGAGCTGCACACGGGGGGCGATGATCGCCGGCGCGGGAGGGGCGACGTGGCGGGTGCGCGGGTGACCGGAGGCCGTCGCCGCCCACGCCGTGCAGAAGAGCACCAGGTATGAGGTGACGTAGGCGAACACCATCAGACCCAGCACCGGGCCGAACGTCGCGCCCGCGGGGCTGCGCAGCACCGCCCGCAGGTACAGCGATCCCACCTGTTTGAAGATCTCGAACCCGACCGCCGCCATCAGCGCGGCCCGCATCGAATCGGTCAGGCTGACCTTCTCGCGCGGCAGCCGGGCGATCATCCAGGCGAACAACAACCACGACACCGCCGTCGAGATCACGATCGACAGCAGCCAGAAGAACCAGTCGAACACCACGAGTTGCGGTATGCCGAGCCATTTGAGCAACGCCGCCAACGGCGCGTCATGGCCAATGGTGGTCAGGCCGACGGTGGCCACGATCACCGCGAACGTCCCGAGCATGGCCAACAGATCGGAGAACTTGTTGTGGACGAAGCCGGGCGACTCGATGCGCTCGTCCCACCACATCTCCGTCAGCGCCTGCCGCAGATGCGATATCCAGCCCAGGCCCGCCCAGACGGCGGTGGCCAGGCCGATGACACCCACCGACGTGCGCGCGGCGATCGCGGAGTTCATCAGATCCAGCAGCTGGTCCCCCAGCGCGCCGGTGACCTGGGACCGGATATGGTCGTCGATCGTCTTCAGCAGCTCCGGGCGCCGGGCCAGGATGAACCCGAAGGCCGCGAAACCCACCATCAGCAAAGGGAATAACGCGAAGATCGTGTAATAGGTGAGGCCGGCCGCGAAGAACCCCCCGTTGCGGTCGTCGAAGCGCTGGTAGGCGCGGATGACGTGGTCGAGCCAGCCGTGCCGGGCCCGCAACCGGTCGAGGATTCCGGGCTTTGCAGGTTCGGTCATGAGGAGTTCTTACCCCGCGCCACCGCAGGGATCCCAGCTTGTGGCGGCGCGTCGGCGGCCGGCTGCACCCCCGGGGCGATGATCCCCGGCGGGTCTGCCTGCCGGGCGCGGGGGCCGTCCCACGCCGTCGCGGCCCAGGCGGTACTGAACAGCACCAAGAGCCAGGTGACGTACGCGAACGCCAACAAACCCAGCACCGGACCGAAGGTGGCCCCGGCGGCGCTGCGCAGCACGATCTTCAGGTAGAGCGATCCCAACAGCTTGAACAACTCGAACCCGGCGGCCGCAATCAAGCCGGCCTCCATCGACGTGACGATGCCGACCGACTCGCGCGGCAATCGCACGATCACCCAGCTGAACACCAGCCACGACACCGCGAACGCCGTCAGCACCGAAATAACTCGGAATACCCAGTGAAACACCGAAAGTTCCGGTATACCAAGCAATTTCAGCGCAGCTCGCATTGGCTTCTCGTGTCCCAGCGCGGACAGTCCCATGGTGATCACGACCACTACCAACGTCCCCACCACGGCGGCCAGATCGGACAGTATCGTGCGGACGAAACCCACGGAGTCCACTGGGTGCTCCCATATTCGGCCCAGCGCCTCCCGGAGGCGATACATCCACGTTTGGCCCAGCCAGGCCGCGACTACCAACCCGATCACACCAACGGATGCACGGGCCGCGATCGCCGAATGGATCAGGTTGACCAGGTGCTGCCCCAACTCGGGGGACACCCAGGACCGGACGTGTTCGTCGATCGTGCCCAGTAGCTCAGGATGACGCGACAATCCGAAGCTACCCAGCGCGAAACCGACCATCAGCAAGGGAAATAACGCGATAAGCGTGTAGTAGGTGAGGCCGGCCGCAAGCAGGTTGCCACTGCAATCCCTGAAGTGAAAAAAGGCGCGGATGACGTGGTCGAGCCAGCCGTGCCGGGCCCGCAGCCGACCGAGGAGGCCTGCCTTGGCCGGCTCGCTCATGGTGAACTCATCCTCGCTGCGGAAGGAACCCTAACCGATCGTAGACCCGCCGAACGGTCTTGCCTGCGACATCCTCGGCGCGCTCGGCCCCGACCGCGAGCACGCCCTCCAATTCGGCTGGGTCGGCCAGCAATTCGTCGACGCGCGCCTTGATCGGGCTGACGAACTCGACGACCGCCTCGGCGGTGTCCTTCTTCAGGTCGCCGTAACCCCGTCCTGCGTAACCCTCGACGAGCTTGTCGATGGCCACGCCGGTGACCGCCGACTGGATGGTCAGCAGGTTCGACACGCCCGCCTTGGCCTCGGTGTCGAAGCGGATCTCGCGCTCGCTGTCGGTGACCGCCGAACGAATCTTCTTCGCGGACGCGGCGGGGTCGTCGAGCAGGTTGATCAAGCCGGCGTCGGTGGCCGCGGACTTGCTCATCTTCGACGTCGGGTCCTGCAAGTCGTAGATCTTGGCGGTGACCTTGGGGATCAGCAGATCGGGCACCACGAAGGTGTCGGGGAACCGGCTGTTGAACCGCTGCGCCACGTCGCGCGCCAGCTCCAGATGCTGGCGCTGGTCCTCGCCCACCGGAACCAGTTCGGCGTCGTAGGCCAGGACGTCGGCGGCCTGCAGCACCGGATAGGTGAACAGGCCCACGGTGGTGGAGTCGCCGCCCTGGCGGGCCGACTTGTCCTTGAACTGCGTCATCCGCGACGCCTGCCCGAACCCGGTGAAGCAGCCCAGCACCCAGGCCAGCTGAGAGTGGGCGGGCACGTGGCTCTGCACGAAGATGGTGCTGCGGGCGGGGTCGATGCCCAGCGCCAGATACTGGGCCGCCGTCACCAGGGTCCGGCGGCGCAGCGCCTCGGGGTCCTGGGGAATGGTGATGGCGTGCAGGTCGACGACGCAGAAGAAGCACTCGTGTTGGTCCTGCAGCGCGACCCACTGGGTGATGGCACCCAACGCGTTCCCGAGGTGGAGCGAGTCGGAGGTGGGCTGCACGCCGGAGAAAATCCGGCCGGATCCGGTAGCGGTGCTCATGATGCACCGATCTTTTCACGCGGGTCTTGCCGGGCATGCGCCGCCGCCGAGTGCGCGGCTGGCTTCACCCTCGCCGCCGAGTATGCGGCCAGCCGCACACTCGCGAGCGCGCGGCGCCCGGCCGGCCGGGCGCTCGCTTGCGGTACCGGCGGTACCGCATTTAATGTCGGCGGTATGGGGAGCAAGAGGATCAACAGCAACACGGGGACGCGGCCACCGATCCATCTCGGCTCGGGCGAGCCGGTCCTGCTGCTGCACCCGTTCCTGCTGTCCCAGGCGGTCTGGGAGGACGTCGCCCGGCGGCTGGCCGACACCGGACGGTACGAGGTGTTCGCCCCGACGATGGCCGGCCACAACGGCGGCCCCTCCGCGGGGACCTGGTTCCTGTCCTCGGCGGTCCTGGCCGACCACGTGGAACAGCAGATGGACGAGCTGGGCTGGGACACCGCCCACATCGTGGGCAACTCGCTGGGTGGCTGGGTCGCGTTCGAACTCGAGCGGCGCGGGCGAGCGCGCAGCGTCATGGGCATCGCCCCGGCCGGCGGGTGGACGCGTTGGAGCCCGGCGAAGTTCGAGGTGATCGCCAAGTTCATCCTGGGCATTCCGCTGCTGGTGCTGGCCTGGCTGTTCGGCCCGAAGGTGATGCGCCTGCCGTTCAGCCGCCAGCTGGCCACCTACGCGATCAGCGCGCGGCCCGACGGGGTCACCGACGAGCAGCTGCTCGGCTGCATCGACGACGTCGCCCACTGCCCCGCCTACTTCCAGCTGCTGGTCAAGTCGCTGCTGCTGCACGGCCTGCGGGAGCTGGCCGAGAACGCCGTCCCGGCGCACCTGGTGATCTGCGAAAAGGACCGGATCGTGCCCGCCCCCCGGTTCAGCAGGCATTTCACCACCCACCTGCCCGACGACCACCAGGTCACCGAGCTCGACGGCGTGGGGCACATCCCGATGTTCGAGGCGCCGGACCGCGTCGCCGGACTGGTCATCGCGTTCCTCGACGAGTGCAACGCGGCGAGCCGCGGCGCCAACCCGTCGGCTAGCTGACCAGCTTCTTTTCCAGGTTCTCGGCGATCGAGTTGAGGAACTCCTCGCTCTGCTGCCATTCCTGCTTGGGGCCGATGAGGATGGCCAGGTCCTTGGTCATCTTCCCGCTCTCGACCGTGGAGACCACCACGTCCTCGAGCGTCTGCGCGAACTCGATCACCTCGGGGGTGTCGTCCAGCTTGCCGCGGTGCGCCAACCCGCGCGTCCAGGCGAAGATCGAGGCGATCGGGTTCGTCGAGGTCGGCTTGCCGGCCTGATACTGGCGGAAGTGCCGGGTGACGGTGCCGTGCGCGGCCTCGGCCTCGACCGTCTTGCCGTCGGCGGTCATCAGCACCGACGTCATCAGCCCCAGTGAGCCGTAGCCCTGCGCGACGAGGTCGGACTGGACGTCGCCGTCGTAGTTCTTGCAGGCCCACACGTACCCGCCCTCCCACTTGAGGCAGGCGGCCACCATGTCGTCGATCAGCCGGTGCTCGTAGGTCAACCCCTCGGCCTCGAACTTGTCCTTGAACTCCTCGTCGTAGATGCGCTGGAACTCGTCCTTGAACATGCCGTCGTAGGCCTTGAGGATGGTGTTCTTCGTGGACAGGTACACCGGCCACTTGGCGTTCAGGCCGTACGAAAGGGAGGCGCGGGCGAAGTCGCGGACGGATTCCTTGAAGTTGTACATCCCCATCACGACGCCGCCGTCGTCGGGAATGGACACCACCTCGTGCACCATCGGCTCGCTGCCGTCGGACGGCGTGAACGTGATCGACACGGTGCCGGGTTTGTCGACCTTGAAGTTGGTCGCCCGGTACTGGTCGCCGAACGCATGCCGGCCGATGACGATCGGCTTGGTCCAGCCGGGCACCAGGCGCGGCACGTTGGAGATCACGATGGGCTCGCGGAAGATGGTGCCGCCCAGGATGTTCCGGATCGTGCCGTTGGGCGACAGCCACATCTTCTTCAGGTTGAACTCGGAGACACGGGCCTCGTCGGGGGTGATGGTCGCGCACTTGACGCCCACGCCGTGCCTCTTGATGGCGTACGCGGCGTCGATGGTCACCTGGTCGTTGGTGCGGTCGCGGTTCTCGATGCCGAGGTCGTAGTAGTCCAGGTTGATGTCCAGGTGCGGCAAGATAAGCAGGTCTTTGATGAACTTCCAGATGACGCGGGTCATCTCGTCACCATCGAGCTCTACAACCGGGCCCTTGACCTTGATCTTGTCGGTGGACATCGGGTCAACTCCCTATCTAGCGGCCCTTGAAGCTTACGAGCTTTGCGAAGCGGCCAGCGCCTCATTCAACGTCTTGCTCGGCCGCATCACCGCCGTCGTCTTCTCGCTGTCCGGGTAGTAGTAACCACCGATGTCGACGGTCTCGCCCTGTGCCTTGGCGAGTTCGGCCACGATGGTGTCCTCGTTGCGGCCCAACTCGTCGGCCAGCGCGGCGAAGTGCTCGCGCAGCTCCTCGTCGTCGGATTGCGCGAGTTCCTGCGCCCAGTACAGCGCCAGGTAGAACTGGCTGCCACGGTTGTCGAGCTCCCCGGCCTTGCGCGACGGGCTCTTGTTGTTCTCCAGCAGCTTGCCGATCGCGGCGTCGAGCGTCTTGCCGAGGATCTTGGCGCGCTCGTTGTCGGTCTTGATGCCGATGTCTTCGAAACACGCTCCCAGAGCGAGGAATTCACCGAGGGAATCCCAGCGCAGGTGGTTCTCCTCGAGCAGCTGATGGACGTGCTTGGGCGCCGAACCGCCCGCCCCGGTTTCGTACATGCCGCCGCCGGCCATCAGCGGCACGATCGACAGCATCTTGGCGCTGGTGCCCAGCTCCAGAATGGGGAACAGGTCGGTGAGGTAGTCGCGCAGGATGTTTCCGGTCGCGGCGATGGTGTCCTGCCCGCGCATCGCGCGCTCCAGCGTGTACCGCATGGCCCACACCTGCGGCATGATGTTGATGTCCAGGCCCTCGGTGTCGAGTTCCTTCAGGTACGCCTTGACTTTTTTGCGCAGCTCCACCTCGTGCGGACGTTCCGTGTCCAGCCAGAACACCACCGTCATGCCGGAGTTGCGCGCCCGGGTGACGGCCAGCTTGACCCAGTCCCGGATCGCCTCGTCGGTGACGATCGGCATCCGCCAGATGTCGCCCTCCTCCACGTTCTGGCTGAGCAGCACCTCCCCGGTGTCGAGGTCGACGATGTTGGCGACGCCGTCTTCGGGGATCTCGAAAGTCTTGTCGTGCGAGCCGTACTCCTCGGCCTGCTGCGCCATCAAACCGACGTTGGGGACGGTGCCCATCGTCGTCGGATCGAACTGGCCGTGGGTTTTGCAGAAATTGATGATCTCTTGGTAGATCCGGGAGAAGGTCGACTCGGGGTTGACGGCCTTGGTGTCCTTCTGCCGCCCGTCGGCGCCCCACATCTTGCCGCCCGCGCGGATCATCGCCGGCATCGACGCGTCCACGATCACGTCGCTGGGCGAATGAAAGTTGGTGATGCCCTTGGCCGAATCGACCATCGCCAGTTCGGGACGGTGTTCGTGGCAGGCGTGCAGGTCGCGGATGATCTCCTCGTGCAGCGACGCGGGCAGCGACTCGATCTTGTTGTAGAGGTCGACCAATCCGTTGTTGACGTTGACACCGAGCTCGTCGAAGAGCTCCTGGTGCTTGGCGAACGCGTCCTTGTAGAAGACCTTGACGGCGTGGCCGAACACGATCGGGTGCGAGACCTTCATCATCGTCGCCTTGACGTGCAGCGAGAACATCACGCCGGTCTCGTAGGCGTCCTGCATCTGTTCCTCGTAGAACTCGACCAGGGCCTTCTTGCTCATGAACATGGAGTCGATGACGTCGCCGTCGCGCAGCTCCACCTTGGGCTTGAGCTCGAGGGTCTTCCCGCTCTTGGTCTCCAGCACCATCTTCACGTTGCGGTCGCGGTCCAGCGTCATCGACTTCTCGCCGTGATAGAAGTCGCCGTGCCGCATGGTGGCGACGTGGGTGCGCGAAGCCGGCGACCACGCCCCCATGCTGTGGGGATGCTTGCGCGCGTACTCCTTCACCGCCTTCGGCGCGCGGCGGTCCGAGTTGCCTTGCCGCAGAACCGGGTTGACCGCACTGCCCAGGCACTTGCCGTAGCGGGCGCGGATTTTCTTGTCCTCGTCGGTCTTCGGGCTCTGCGGGAAGTCCGGGATCTTGTATCCCTTGTCCTGCAGCTCCTTGACGGCGGCGATCAGCTGGGGCACCGAGGCGCTGATGTTCGGCAGCTTGATGATGTTGGTGTCTGGCAGCTTCGTCAGCTCGCCCAGCTCGCAGAGGTTGTCCGGAACCCGCTGCTCTTCGGTCAAATCGTCGGGAAACTCGGCGAGGATCCGGGCGGCCACGGAGATGTCACTGGTCTTGATCTCGATGCCCGCCGGCTCGGCGAAGGCGCGCACGATCGGCAGGAAGGCGTAGGTCGCCAGCAACGGCGCTTCGTCGGTCAGTGTGTAGATGACGGTCGGCTGTTCGGCGCTCACGGTCCTTCTTCCCGGCGTCAAAATCCTCGAATATTCGGTCAGATCTCTGGGGGGCTCAGCGTTCTTCCTGCCACGTTATCAAGGGCGTTTGGGCAGGTGTCGACCTGCCATTGGCATCCAGTCGGCACAGTAAGCTAATCTTCGTATTGGTCATGAGCGCCAGCATCAAGCCCCGGCTTGCTGGCCGGCAACCCTCCAACCGCGGTGGGGTGCCCCGGGTGATGACCAGGTTGAGTAGCCAAGCACCGGCTATCCGGCAAGCGCGGGTCCGCCATGACGGGCCCCTGAGCCAGACAGGGGAAGCTTTCCATGAGCGATGCCACCAGCAACGACGACACCGATCCGACCGCCGGCTGGTCGTTTGAGACCAGGCAGGTGCACGCCGGCCAGCACCCGGACCCGGCCACCAACGCCCGCGCCCTGCCGATCTACCAGACCACCTCGTACACGTTCGACGA
>NZ_LZJB01000053.1:0-713 GCF_001666895.1 Mycobacterium sp. E3298 | reverse complement strand
GCGAACGATCCGGGGGTGCGGCCGTCTTCGCAGGGCCGGTGCGGCTCCCGGGCGCAAAGCCGCACGTCGCGTAGCATGAAGAGCTGAGATCACCGCCCTTGGCCTCGTAGGAGTGAGATGTTGACTGATCCGGTCACCAGCGAATCGGCGGCCCGCGCCGACGTCGACCGCCGTGACCAGATTCTCGACGCGGCAAACGAATGCTTCGCCCAGCTCGGCATCCAGCGCACCAGCGTGCAGGACGTCGCGCGAAAAGCCAACGTGTCGCGGGGCACGGTGTACCGGTACTTCGAAGACCGCAACGTGCTCATCCACGCCGCAATCGAATTCGGTGCGCAGCGGTTTTATCGGGAGGTCGCTTCCGCCATGTCCAAGAAGAACACGCTGGCTGAGCAGGTCGGCGCGATGGCGGAAACCCACGCCAGAATCCTGCTCGACCATCGCACACGGAACCGTTTGATGGCCGACGATGCCGAGCTGATGCGGCACATGATCTCCGATGGTGACACCGCGGTCCGGCGATCCACGCAGTTTCTCGAACCCTACGTGCGGGCCGCGCGCGAGCGCGGCGAGGTGGGCACCGGCGTCGACGTGAGTGCGGCCAGCGAATGGCTGGCGAGAATCATCTGGTCGTTCTCGACCGTCAACGAGGCCCAGACGTTCGACATGTCCAAGCCGGACACTGTCCGGCGCTACGTGGAAACGTTCGCCAT
>NZ_LZJB01000052.1:0-8453 GCF_001666895.1 Mycobacterium sp. E3298 | reverse complement strand
AGGCCCAGCAGCGGGCAACTCAGGTTCGGCGCCAGCTGCAGGATCGGTTTCATGGCCTTGGGCATCCCCTCCGGCGGATCCTCGACGATGAAGGCGCCATAGCAGTCCACCGCGGCATCGAACGGCAGCGAACACGCCGCCAGGTATGCGTGCCGCCCGCCGGAGCAATGCCCGATCACGCCGAACCTGCCGTTGGCGCCCGGCAACGAGCGCAAGTGCTCGACCGCGCCCGCGACGTCGCCGACCAGGCGCTCGTCGGGCACGCCGCCCGCCGCCCGCGCCGCCGCCGCCGCATCGTCGGGCGACGCGCCCGGCGCCTCACGCGAATAGAGGTTCGGGGCCACGGCGTGGAAGCCGCTGACGGCGAGCCGCCGGACGAACTCCTTGGTCTCGCGGTCATAGCCGGGCATGTGATGGATCCACACGACCCCGCCGCGAGCGCACTCGGCGAGCGGAGTCGCCAGGTACGCCTCGATTTCGTCGCCGCCGTGACCGGTGATGGTGATCGTCTCCGCACGGATGGCGTCTGGGCTGACCGCGTTCATTCGCGACTCCTCTTTGGGCTCCCTGGTCGGCCGCAACCCGACGCGGAGCGCGTGCGGCCGGTCCGGGCCCGCCCCGCCGGAACCCAACGTAGCGGAACACCCCCACGCCGTCAGCGCCGCTTGTCGCGCACCTTGTACGTCGAGGGCCACGACTTGCGGGACTCGTCCCCCGTCAACGGGATGCCCATCCCCCCGACCTTCACGTTGTAGGCCTCCTTGCCAGGACCGACCTCCCGATTCGCGTGCTCCTGGGCAAGGAAGTACAGCTCGTCGATCGTGGCCTCGTCGTAGGCGACGAACGAGGTTTCCCGCGCCACGTCGTCGATCCCGGCGAGCATCCGCTCGGGCAGCACCCGCGACGCCAGCGCCGCCAGTCCGAACAGCGTGAACGGAATGAGCCAGTAGCAGGCGTACGACAACGGAGTCCTGGTGTCCAGGATGGTGGCATCGCCCCGGATGAGCGGCGGGATCGCCGACGACACCGTCATGACGGCCAGGGTTCCCACCCACACCCAGCTCAGGACGTTGACGGCCCGCGCGAACAACTCGGTCGTGCGCACGTCCGCGGGCTGCTCCGCGGCGGCGAACGCGCGCACGAACGGCTTGCCCGTCAGCGTGCCGGCGAGCGCGACCACCAGGAAACCGGCGATGCTCAGCGGGAGTATCCACCGGTGGGAGAACCGGTCACCGAGCGCGAAGGTCAGCCCAGTCAGCACCACAAATACTGCGGCGGAACCGATTTCGAGCGTCCGCTCCGGCTTGCCGGTGAGGTGCCCGATCGCCAGTGCGACGGCAGCGACGGCCAGCCCGACGAGTGCGGCCGCCGGCAATGGGACGTTACCGACGAGCACCCAATAGACGATCCACGGCGCAAGACCAAACAGCATGCCCACGAGGGGTCAGTGTATGAGTGACGGATTCCGTGGTCCTCGGGGGCCGGGTCGAAAATTTGGTCCGCGGCCCACGACCCCCGCCGCGCGGCGTTCTCGGGCCGCCGGATTCCCGCGGCGCCAACGGCTTTCCCGGCGAAAGGTGACGCCGCGGAGAGGGCTTATGGCCCTTGGCGCGCGGCCGTGCGGGGGTCAGTGTTGGAGCGGTACGGATCTGAAGGCTGTCACCGCGACAGGGTAGGGCTAGGTCGAGCTATGGGTCGCACGGCAACGCCGGCTGAAGGCGTGGTGGCGATCGGCGCATCCGCCGGGGGCATCGAGGCGTTGAGCGAACTGGCGGCGGGGATGCCGCCGGACTTTCCGTTCGCGGTCATGATCGTCATCCACATGAGCCCGGGAGCGCCGTCCCTGCTGGCGCAGATCATCAACCGAAGCGGCCCGCTGCCCGCGGTCGCGGCCGTCGGCGGTGCGGTGCTGGAGGCCGGCCGGATCTACGCCGCCGTGCCCAACCACCATCTGCTGGCCAGCGACCACCGGGTGGCGCTGTCGGACGGACCGTGGGAGAGCGGTCGCCGACCCGGTATCGACGCACTGTTCCGGTCCGTCGCGCTGGACTATGGCCCACGCGCGATCGGCGTTCTGATGTCGGGGCTGCTCGACGACGGCGTGGCCGGACTGCGCGCCATCAAGTCCAAGGGAGGGGCCACAGTGGTTCAGGAACCGAGCGACGCGCTGTTTCCCGACCTACCGAAGAACGCCATCAAGGCCGGCCTGGCCGATCACACGGCCGCGGCAAAGGAGATCGGCAGCCTGCTCGGGCGGCTCGCCGACCGGAAAGTCGAGGAGCCGGCGGCCGATCCCGACGGGCGACTCGAGTTGGAGAATCAGATCGCGATGGACAGCCAGTTCGCCGCATCCGTCGGCGTGGAAGACCTGGGCCCACCGACCGGATACACGTGCCCGAGCTGCAACGGAGCTCTGATGTCGGTTGGTGACAACGCCTACCGCTGCCAGGTCGGCCACGCGTGGACGGCCCAGGCGCTGCTCGTCGCCTACGGCGACGAACTCGAAGAAGCGATCTGGGCGGCGATCCGCAACCTGAAGGACACCGCGCGGCTGTCCCGCACCCTCGCCGAGAACGCCGAAAGCGCAGCGGATCTGGAAGGCTATACGGTCGCGGCGAACCGGGCCGCCCACGCGATTGCCGCGTTGCGGCAGGGCCTGCTGACGGCGAAGGCCGACAGTCGGAACGGCGGGAGCACCTAAGCGGTGTGCAACGCCATCGCCAGGAAGTCGAGACGCCACAGCGACTCGAACAGTTTTCGCCCGAATTCCCTTACCAGTTCGGCATTTTCGGGGCCGACGTCGCCCTGGCGGGCGACGTGCTCGATGATCTCCCGAATCGTCCGGCGGCCGTCGACCTGCTGAACGAACGGCAACTGGGCCGGGTTGAGCTTCAGCTTGCTGCCCGGCAGATGGATATCGTCCCCGGCGAGCAGGCAGGCCGTCCGCAATAGCGGAACATAATCGAGCGCCTCGGGCGTCGAGAAATCGATCGCGTAGTGCTCTTTCGGGCGTTCGGGGCGGCACGCCATGAAGAAGTGCGTGGCATTCGCCGGCTGCAGGCGTTCCATCACCGACCACAGCTGGACGTCGGGCAGCTGGTTCAGCAGCGCCTGGAACCCGCTCGCCGGCGCGACGACGTCGTGCGGGTAGTACGGCGTCTTGTGAAACCAGCCCTGGAATGCCAATCCGGCGGCGCCGACCAGGTCCAGGCATTCCGCGACGGTGTAGCTCCGCTGGCGACTGTGCAGGAACGTGTCGACCAAAGCGCCGTCGGACACCAGATCGCGCGCGCCCTTCAGATACGGGCGGACGGGGTGATCCGCGGGCAGCACCGCGATCGCCTCCTTGACCATGTGGACCGATGCGTCGTCCTGCCCCAGCCCCAGGTCGCGGAACGCCGATTCGAGCATCTCGACGCCGATCCGGCCGTACTTGGCGTACAGCATGACGGCCAGCACACCGTCCGCGCGCAGGCACCCGCCGAGCGCCTTCAGCCCGGTCAGCGGATCCGCCATGTGGTGCAGGACGCCGGTGGACACGATGAGGTCGAAGTCGCGCCCGAGCGTCGCCACCTCTTCGATGGGCAGCAGGTGCAGCTCCAAGTTGTCCAGGCCGTGCCGGTCTTTCAGGTACCGCTCGTGTTCCAGCGCCTTCCGGCTGACGTCGATCGCGACCACCCTGGCGGCGCGGTTCATGAACGCGAAAAGCGCAGCCTGGAAGGTGCCGCAACCCGCGATCAGAATGTCCAGGTCCGGTACGTACTCCCGGTTAGGCCACAACACCCGGTGCGCCCAGAACGGATCGAACCAGTCCCAGTGGGTCTTGGTCCACGCCGCCAGATCGGTCACCGGGGGCGGGTATTCCCAGCGATCGTATTGACTGGACACGCCGTCGCTCCGCGGATCGTCGGTCACTTCGGCGCGGCTCCTTCGCGGTGGCGGTCGCGACCAACTTACTGTGCCTTGGGCCGTCCGGCTTGCTTACGGCGTACCGGCTCACATCAGCGGGGGCCCTGGGACCAGCCAGATCAGCGAACTGTCGATGAGCCCCCGGTACTGCGGGCAGTAGGCGGCCACGGACAGGCCGACGAAGTAGCTGGCTTCCTTCATCGAGAGATCGGTGTCGCGCTTCACCTTCATCGCCAGCACGCTTGCGTTCGCGTTGTTGTCGAATCCGGTGCACACCCGGTGGGCCATCGCGATCGCGACGTCGCTGTCTCGGACTTCGATCCCGTAGTTGGCGAGGGACGCGATGAACGCGTCGTCGCCCGGGTCGGCCGACGCCGGCGCCGACGCCAGCAGCTCGAGCACCGACAGCAGGACCGCACAGACCGCCGGCCACTTCCCGCGACGGACGTTCATACCGGCGCGGTGCCGATCAGTTCCAGGCCGACTGAGGGGCCTTCGCCTGGCTCACCCCGTGCTCGCTCTGCCCGTTCGTCTCCGGCGCGGGGACCGCGCGCAGCCCGACCGGCCGTTGGCGCCAGCCCGCGTACCCGAGCGCCACGCTGATCGCGGAATAGACGACGGCCTCCGTCCACATGAACCCGACGCCCCACTTCCTCCCGAGGAAGATCGGCTCGTCGATGATGCCGCTGGAAGCGGCAATGGCGTAGCCCGCGTGGGCGTACGCGATGCCGGCGAACGCCCCGCAGAAGAATTTGCTCACTTCGCGATTCATTGCTCGTCCTCCCTGAAGTTGTGTGATCTCACTGTCGCCCCGCCCGCCGAGAGCTGGTAGGGGCCAAGGTCCTCGCCCAGCGGCCCCTTGGTCGCTGATCCGACCTAGGCCGGTCCGTTGACGATGCGATCCCGGATGCCGGTGGCGGTGGTGAGATGCCCTTCGGCGGAGTTCATGAATTCGCCGGCATGGCGCGCCTCGTTGGCATCCTTGTCCTCGACCGCGGCGACGCAGAAGTGGGACGCGGCATCGAAGTCGTCGAGGCTGGCCTGCAGCGCGTCGGTGAGTTCTTTGTCGGGGGACGGCAGGTGCCCCTGGAGGAAGCTCGCCGCGTCGTGGCCCTCGTGGCAGGCGGCCCCCAGGGCGGCGTAGTCATGCTCCCCGATGGCGAATGTCGCCTTGCCCATCGCTATCCCCAGGTCTTGCATGTGGTCTTTGGTCAGTTCGACCCATCCGCGCACGGCCTGACCATGCGACGTGGTCGTGGTGGTCGTGCCGCCACCGCCGTTGTGATTTCCAGCGGAGCAGCCCCCGACGAAGAGGACCACCGCCGCAGCGCCCGCCATGGCTTGCTTGATCACCACCGGCCTCCTAACCCTGTGCTGGTGGTGATCTTCGTTCGGGCGGCGCCGGCTAGACAGGGCACAAAGCCTCTAGCTCTGGCACCAAGGTGCCCCAAATCCGGTGACTGGATTAGCGACTGCAGACAACGACGGGCAGCGAAGCTCGCGCCCATGCCGCGCCTGTGATCAGCAGCCGACCGGGCCGCCACCCGCGGGGCAGGTGGGAATGGTGATGGGTATGCAGCCCACCGACGTCGTTGAGACGGCGAATGCGAGCACGAGCGCAATCAGAACTTTCTTCCCCCTGGCCATAACCAGGAAGCGTAATGCCCGGCTGCGTTCCGCTTGGCGGATTGCGCAAAACGCAAGCGCCTCAACGTCGAAGACGCCAGCGCGTGACGCCGGCGAAGAGCATGGCAAGCACCCCCAACACGGCCATATTCGTGAGCCACGCCGAACCGGTGTGCTGCCAGAGCGAATCGTTCGAAATCCCCGCGACCAGTTTGGTCAGATCGGCCGTCGACGCAGTCGCCGCGAACCCCCATCGTCCGGGCGTCAGCCAGGCCAAGGCTTCCATCAACGGTCGGTCGGTCACCGGGATGAAGCCGCCCGCGAGCACCAGTTGCGCCATCAGCGTCATCGCCAGCAGCACGATGACCTGATCGCCGGTGCGGGCCACGGCCGAAAGCGCAAGGCCGAGAAGGACGGCCACTACGCAGGTCGCCGCGACGCCGACGAACAACTCGACGGCCGGGCTACCCAGGACCACCGCACAAGACGGGCCGGGCTTGCCGATCGCGGGCGCCGTGACGATCGCAACGAGTATCGCGGATTGGATCACCGCGACCGCGCCGAAGACGATCGCCTTCGCGAGCAGGTATGCCGACGCCGATAGTCCCGCCGCCTGTTCGCGCCGGAAGACGGCGCGTTCGCCGACGAGATCGCGGACGCTCAGTGTGGTTCCCATCAGGATCGCCGCGAAGCTCGTCAACGCGACGATGTGTTTGGCTTCGAACGGTGGTTCGCCAGGCGCCGGCATGTGGCTCAGGCCTGCGTGACCGGTGACGGTCAGCGGCAGCAGGCCGACGATGAACGGCAGCACAGCGAGGAAGGCGAGGTAACCACGGTTCGCCACAAGCAACCTCACCTGGCGACGCGCGAGCGTCGACGTTTGACGCCATATGCCGACAGGGGGCGGTTGAACCGGCTGAACGAGCGCGGGACGGCATACCGTGTCCGCTTCCTGGGAGTCTCGCCCCTGCATGAACCGCCGTTGGAGACCGTCCGGATCGGCGCATACCCTGGTGAAGATGTCAGCCCAATCTGAGGCTCCCAGATAGGAACTGAGCCGATCGGGAGGGCCGCAGAAAACCGTCTTGCCGCCGGGTGCGAGCAACAGCACCTGGTCGCACACATCCAGGAACGTCAACGAATGCGTGACGACCACGACCACGCGGCCTGCGTCGGCCAACCGGCGCAGCATGGCCATCACCGAGCGGTCCAGCGCGGGATCCAGCCCCGTCGTCGGTTCGTCGAGCACCAATAGGTAAGGGCTGGTCAACAATTCGACGGCGACCGACACGCGCTTACGCTGGCCGCCCGACAACCTGTCGATGCGAGTATCAGCGTGGGGTGTCAGCTCGAGTTCCTCGAGCACGGTGGTGATCACCCGCGCGCATGCGCTTGCGGTGGTGTCGGCGGGCATCCGGAGTTCCGCCGCGTACTGCAGTGCCTGTGCGACGGTGAGCCGGGCGTGCACAAGGTCGTCCTGTGGCACCATCCCGATCTCGCTGCGCACTGTGTGCACGGCCCTCGCCTCCAAAGACGCCGTCCCACTGGTCGGCCGATCCTCCCCGGCGGCGACCTTGGCCAGAGTGGACTTGCCGGCGCCCGAGGGGCCAATCACCGCGGTCAACGTGCCGGGGCGCGCCGCGAACGAAACCCGGTCCAGCAGAACCCTTTCGCCGTCAACGGCGAGGCTGACATCGCGCATCTCCAGGCCGCCGGTCGCCGCGGGCAGGAGTCGATTCTCGCGCTGGACGCTCCGATTAATCGGGATCGACCCGAACGGCTCTGCCGGGAATCGCCAGCGGGCGCGCATTTCCGTGGCGTTCGCGGCTTCGTCGGTCCGATTCTTGAGGGTGATCGGCATCGTGGGCTTGTCGTTATTCATTGAGATCTCTCATCCGAGGAAGTACGCGAGCGGGAGGACAACCAGCAGTGAATCGATGCGGTCGAGGAGGCCACCGAATCCGGGCAGCCAGTCACCGGCGTCTTTGACCTGGGCCTGTCGCTTGAGCATGGATTCGAGCAGGTCACCGAACAGACCGCCGATGGAGACGGCGATGAGCAGGCCGACAGAGATGGTGCCCAACAGGGTGAGGATTCCGAACGCGCCGATGATCGCGCCGACCATCCCGCCGACCGTCTTGTTGGGGCTCAGCGGGGACAGCGGCGTGCGCGCCCATCGCATGCGGCGCAACCCTTTTCCGCCGCACCACGCCGCGACGTCGGTGGCCGCGACGGCGAAACACAGCAGGTATGCGTCCGGTCCCACCATGACGAGGTGGGACAGCGACCAGCAGATCCACACCGAGGCGAAGGCGGCGGAGGCGGCGCGCCTGGCGCCGTTCTCGACGTCGCCCTGAAGGACCGAGGGCGCCACGCACAGCAGCACGATGATCGGCGCGAATTGCAGGAGCGAGGGGCGCAGCCACGCCGCGACCGGGTATGCCACGGCCAGGACCACAAGCACGTAGGTGTCGGCCCGGCCCAGCTTGACCAGTCGCGCGTACTCGATCACCGCGACGACGGCCAGCGCCGCGGCCAACCCCGCCGTCGTGCCTTGGCCGGCCCAAACCGGGATCCCGACAGCCGGTGCGATCAGCACCCAGGTGCGCCATTTCTGCACCAGCTCGCGCTTGCGCGAGACCAGGACGGCGGCGCCCGCGACGGCGAGGATCGCCACCGTGACCCACATCAGGAACACAGCCGTCGAGTACATGTGGACGTGCAGCGGACCCACGTCGATGTTGAGCGGCATCCGCCGATCGAGATGACGAAACCAGCGGTCGAGGAGTGACATGGTGGGCCGCCGGTTCTAAGACGCCAGCGCGAAGCGGTCATCGGCCACGACGTCGCCCCGCAGCGCCAGCACCTGCGACCGCAGTTGCGGTGCGGAGGTGGTGTGGGGATCGACGGGCGTACCG
>NZ_LZJB01000051.1:0-599 GCF_001666895.1 Mycobacterium sp. E3298 | reverse complement strand
TCGATCCCGACGGCCGGGACCACGACGGCGACGATCGCCTGTCCCCATTGCGGGTCCTCCACGCCGACCACGGCGACGTCGCGCACGTGGGAGTGCTCGATGAGCACCTCCTCCAGCTCCGCCGGCGCGATGTTCTCGCCCCCGCGGATGATGGTGTCGTCGCTGCGACCGCTGACGAAAAGGTAGCCGTCCTGGTCGAGCAGGGCGACGTCGCGAGTCGGGAACCAGCCCTCGTCGTCGAGCACCGAGCCGATCCCGGTGTAGCGCCCCGACACCTGCTCGCCCCGCACGAACAGCTCACCGGGTTCGCCGGGTCCCAGCACCTTGCCGTCCTCGTCGCGGATCTGCAGTTCGATGCCGGGAACGGGGCGTCCGACCGACCCCAGCCTCTTGGCGACGTGCGCCTCCGCCGCCGAGTGCGCCTCCCGGTGGTCGTCGGGCCCCAACACCGCGATCGTCGAGCTGGTCTCGGTCAGGCCGTAGGCGTTGACGAAGCCCACGTGCGGCAGCAGCTCCAGCGCCCGGCGCACCAGCGGCAGGCCCACCTTGGAGCCGCCGTAGGCCAGGTTGCGCAGCGACGTCAGCTCGTGACCGCCGCT
>NZ_LZJB01000050.1:0-6623 GCF_001666895.1 Mycobacterium sp. E3298 | reverse complement strand
GTCGGCGCAGAAGCAGGTCAGGTCGACCAACAACGCCGCCGTCGGTCTGTCGATGGCCGGGTCGTCGGCGCTGATCCTCGCCGCCTACCACCCGAACCAGTTCACCTACGCCGGCTCGCTGTCCGCGCTCCTGGACCCGTCGCAGGGCATGGGCCCGTCGCTGATCGGCCTGGCCATGGGTGACGCCGGTGGTTACAAGGCAGCCGACATGTGGGGTCCCAAGGAGGACCCGGCCTGGGCCCGCAACGACCCGTCGCTTCAGGTCGGCAAGCTGGTCGCCAACAACACCCGCATCTGGGTGTACTGCGGTAACGGCAAGCCGTCGGACCTCGGTGGCGACAACCTGCCCGCCAAGTTCCTCGAGGGCTTCGTGCGGACTTCCAACCTGAAGTTCCAGGACGCGTACAAAGCCGCCGGCGGCAACAACGCGGTGTGGAACTTCGACGCCAACGGCACCCACGACTGGCCCTACTGGGGCGCGCAGCTGCAGGCGATGAAGCCTGACCTGCAGTCGGCGCTGGGCGCCACCCCGGGCGCCGGGCCGGCCACGGCCGCCGCGGCTGCCGGGAACGGCACGAACGGCCAGGGCACCTAAGCCCACGAACAACGCGACTAACGGCGGAAACCCTTCGGGGTTTCCGCCGTTAGTTGGTTTGGTGTGTGATTTGTTTCACTACCCCGTGGGCGGGGGAACTACGGCGCTGGCTAATGTGCTCGTCAGCGACTAGACGATGGAGGGTGACATGAGGGTCGTGCGGGGTGCGTCAGCGCTTCTTCGGGTGTTCTCCGTAGCCGCGCTGGCGATCGGGCTGATCGGTGTGACCGTGGCGGGCGGACCGGCCGGCAAGGCGAGGGCGGCCGGTTACGAGAGCCTGATGGTGCCGTCGGCGGCGATGGGCCGCGACATCCCGGTGGCCTTCCTGGCCGGCGGACCGCACGCGGTGTATCTGCTGGACGCGTTCAACGCGGCCCCCGACGTGAGCAACTGGGTCACCGCGGGCAACGCGATGAACACGCTTGGCGGCAAGGGCATCTCGGTGGTGGCGCCCGCGGGCGGGGCCTGGAGCATGTACACGAACTGGGAGCAGGACGGCAGCAAGCAGTGGGACACCTTCCTGTCCAGCGAGCTGCCCAACTGGCTGGCCGCCAACAAAGGCCTGGCGCCGGGCGGCCACGCGGCCGTCGGCGCCTCGCAGGGCGGCTACGGCGCGATGGCGCTCGCCGCCTTCCACCCCGACCGCTTCGGCTTCGCCGGTTCGCTGTCCGGGTTCCTGTACCCGTCGAGCACCAACTACAACGGCGCGATCCTGGCCGGCCTGCAACAGTTCGGCGGTGTGGACGGTAACGGGATGTGGGGGGCCCCGCAGCTGGGCCGGTGGAAGTGGCACGACCCATACGTCCACGCGTCGCTGCTGGCGCAGAACAACACCCGCGTGTGGGTCTACAGCCCGACGAACATGGGTGGCGACGACGCCGCCATGATCGGCCAGGCGGGGGCGGCCATGGGCAGCTCCCGCGAGTTCTACCAGCAGTACCGCAGCAACGGCGGGCACAACGGTCACTTCGACTTCCCGGGCGGCGGCGACAACGGCTGGGGCTCCTGGTCGGGGCAGCTGGGCGCGATGTCGGGCGACATCGTCGGCGCGATTCGCTAAGCGGGTCGGCGCCGGGAGACGCGGGTCGCCGCCCGGCTGAGGTGGTCCTGCGAGCCGGTACCGTGTAGGGGGTGCAGCAGGGGTCGGGAGGACCGCTTGGCTGCGATCCACCGACCTGCTAGCGGGAGACCATGGCCACCAACGCGCGGCGTAAGCGCCACCGAGCCCTCGCCTGGACCGCCGCCTTGGCGATGGCAGGGGTGGTGTTGTTGGTCATCGTGCTAGTGGTCGTCATGCTGCGAGGCCGCGAATCCCCGCCCAGCGCGGTGCCACCGGGCGTCTTGCCGTCGCCGTCCACGACCACCCACCCGCACAAACCCCGGCCCGCTTCGCAAGATGCGTCGTGCCCCGACGTCCAGCTGGTCAACGTCCCCGGCACCTGGGAGTCCGCGCCGCAGGACGATCCGCTCAACCCGATGCAATTCCCCAACGCGCTGCTGCACAGGGTGACCACGGCGATCACCCAGCAGTTCCCCGCGTCCCGGGTGCAGGAGTACACCACCCCTTACACCGCGCAGTTCCACAACCCGCTCAGCGGCGACACTCAGATGTCGTACAACGAAAGCCGCGCCGAGGGCACCCGCGCCACGGTCCAGGCGATGACGGACATGAACGCGAAGTGCCCGCTGACCAGTTACGTGCTGATGGGCTTCTCGCAGGGCGCGGTGATCGCCGGTGACATCGCCAGCGACATCGGCAACGGCCGCGGACCCGTCGACGACGACCTGGTGCTCGGCGTGACGTTGATCGCTGACGGTCGCCGCCAGCCCGGCGTGGGCAACGACATCGGGCCCAACCCGCCCGGGCAGGGCGCCGAGGTCACGCTGCACGAAGTGCCCGTGCTCTCCGGGCTGGGCTTGACGATGACCGGCGCGCGGCCCGGCGGGTTCGGCGCGCTCAACGACAAGACCAACGAAATCTGCGCTCCGGGTGACCTCATCTGCGCCGCGCCGGACGAGGCGTTCAGCGTGGCCAACCTGCCCAATACCCTTAACACCCTGGCCGGCGGTGCCGGGCAGCCCATCCACGCGTTGTACGCGACCACGCAGTTCTGGAACCTGGACGGGCAGCCGGCCACCGATTGGACGTTGAACTGGGTTCAAGGACTGATCGCCAACGCGCCGCACCCCAAACATGGATGACCCGGCCGCGGGACACAGCCATCAGGAGCCCGTTGCCGGTGCAGATCAGCGGTACCTTGTGATTTGGTGTGCTGCGGCCCGCCCCTTAACATTAAGAGGAATTTAAGAGCTATAACACTTTGTTGCGGACCCGATCCTGGTGGAAGCCGGCCTGGGATGAACAGGGGGCCGGCGCCCGCGGCGCCGCGCGAGGACTGGCCCGCGTAGAAATGGAAGCCGTCGGCCTGGCCGACCGAAGGACAGCTAGCCGGCGTACCGCCGGCCTGAAACAGGTGTGACAGGAGAGCGGAATGCCGTACCACAACCCGTTCATCGTGAATGGAAAGATCAGGTTCCCGGACAACACCAACCTGGTCAAGCACGTTGAGAAGTGGGCGAGGGTGCGCGGCGACAAGCTGGCCTACCGTTTCATCGACTACTCCACCGAGCGCGACGGGGTGTATCGCGACATCGTCTGGAGCGACTTCAGCGCCCGCAACCGGGCGGTGGGCGCCCGGCTGCAGCAGGTCACCCAGCCCGGTGACCGCATCGCCATCCTGTGCCCCCAGAACCTGGACTACCTCATCGCCTTCTTCGGCGCGCTGTACGCCGGCCGGATCGCGGTGCCGCTGTTCGACCCGGGCGAGCCGGGCCACGTGGGCCGGCTGCACGCCGTGCTCGACGACTGCACGCCGTCGACCATCCTGACCACCACCGAGGCCGCGGAAGGCGTCCGCAAATTCATCCGCGCACGCGCCGCCAAGGAACGGCCCCGCGTGATCGCCGTCGACGCGGTGCCCAACGAGGTCGCGTCCACCTGGGTCGAGCCCGAGGCCGACGAGAACACGATCGCCTACCTGCAGTACACCTCCGGCTCCACCCGTACCCCGACCGGCGTGCAGATCACGCACCTGAACCTGCCCACCAACGTGCTGCAGGTGCTCAACGGCCTCGAAGGCAAGGAAGGGGACCGCGGCCTGTCCTGGCTGCCCTTCTTCCACGACATGGGCCTGATCACTGCGCTGCTGTCGCCGGTGCTCGGTTACAACTTCACGTTCATGACCCCGGCCGCGTTCGTGCGCCGGCCCGGCCGGTGGATCCGGGAGATGGCCCGCAAGCCCGAAGACGCCCCGGACAGCGAGGTCATCACCGTCGCGCCGAACTTCGCGTTCGAGCACGCCGCGGTGCGCGGCGTGCCCAAGGACGGCGAGCCGCCTCTGGACCTGAGCAACGTCAAGGCGATCCTCAACGGCAGCGAGCCGGTGTCCCCGGCGTCGATGCGCAAGTTCTACGACGCGTTCAAGCCTTATGGCCTGCGCGAGACCGCGATCAAGCCTTCCTACGGTCTGGCCGAGGCCACGCTGTTCGTGTCCACCACGCCCATGGACGAGGCGCCCACGGTCATCCACGTCGACCGCGACGAGCTGAACAAGCAGCGCTTCGTCGAGGTGGCCGCCGATTCGCCCAAGGCCGTCGCACAGGTTTCCGCCGGCATCATCGGCGTCGACGAGTGGGCCGTCATCGTCGATCCCGACACCGCCAGTGAGCTGCCCGACGGGCAGATCGGCGAGATCTGGTTGCACGGTAACAACATGGGCACCGGCTACTGGGGCAGGGAAGACGAGACCACCGAGACCTTCCGCAACATCCTCAAGTCGCGCATCAGCCAGTCGCACGCCGAGGGCGCCCCGGACGACGGCATGTGGGTGCGCACCGGCGATTACGGCACCTACCACAAGGGCCACCTCTATATCGCGGGCCGGATCAAGGACCTCGTCATCATCGACGGCCGCAACCACTACCCGCAGGACCTCGAGTACTCGGCCCAGGAGGCCAGCCGCGCCCTGCGCACCGGCTACGTGGCCGCGTTCTCCGTGCCGGCCAACCAGCTGCCGCAGGTGGTGTTCGACAACCCGCACACCGGGCTCAAGCACGACCCCGACGACAGCTCCGAGCAGCTGGTGATCGTGGCCGAGCGCGCCCCCGGCACTCACAAGCTGGACTACCAGCCGATCGCGGACGAAATCCGGGCGGCCATCGCCGTCCGCCACGGGGTCACCATCCGCGACCTGCTGCTGGTGCAGGCGGGAACGATCCCGCGTACCTCGAGCGGCAAGATCGGGCGCCGCGCGTGCCGCGCCGCCTACCTCGACGGCAGCCTGCGTAGCGGCGTCGGATCGCCGACGGCCTTCGCCGGGGCTAACGACTGAATTCAGGAACCATGGCTGACACAGACGAACCTCAGGAGAACTCGCCCGCCAAGAAGACCGAGCTCACAGTCCCCGAGATGCGCGCGTGGCTGCGCAACTGGGTGGGCCGGGCCGTCGGCAAGTCGCCGGACGACATCGACGAGTCGGTGCCCATGGTCGAGCTCGGCCTGTCGTCGCGCGACGCCGTAGCGATGGCCGCCGACATCGAGGACATGACCGGTGTCACCCTGTCGGTCGCGGTGGCCTTCCAGCACCCGACCATCGAGTCGCTGGCCACCCGGATCATCGAGGGCGAGCCGGAGCTCGACACCTCGGGTGACGACGTTTCCGACTGGACGCGCAACGGCCCGGCCGAGCGCGTCGACATCGCGATCGTGGGCCTGTCGACACGGCTGCCGGGGGACATGAACAGCCCCGACGAGACGTGGCAGGCGCTCATGGAGGGCCGCGACGCCATCACCGACCTGCCGGAGGGCCGCTGGGCGGAGTTCCTCGAAGAGCCGCGGCTCGCCGAGCGGATGGCCAAGGCCCGCACCCGTGGCGGCTACCTGAAGGACATCAAGGGCTTCGACTCCGAGTTCTTCGCGGTGGCCAAGACCGAAGCCGACAACATCGACCCGCAGCAGCGGATGGCGCTGGAGCTGACCTGGGAAGCGCTCGAACACGCCCGCATCCCGGCGTCGAGCCTGCGCGGCGGGTCCGTCGGCGTGTACGTCGGTGTCTCCAACAACGACTACAGCTTCCTGGCGGTGTCCGACCCGACCGTCGCGCACCCCTACGCCATCACCGGCACCGCGACGTCGATCATCGCCAACCGGGTCTCCTACTTTTACGACTTCCGCGGTCCGTCCGTGGCCGTCGACACCGCCTGCTCGAGCTCGCTGGTGGCCGCCCACCAAGCGGTCCAGGCGCTGCGCAACGGCGAGTGCGACGTGGCCGTCGCCGGCGGCGTCAACGCGCTGATCACGCCGGTGGTCACCCTCGGCTTCGACGAGATCGGCCAGGTCCTTTCGCCCGACGGCCGGATCAAGTCGTTCTCCTCCGACGCCGACGGCTACACCCGGTCCGAGGGCGGCGGCATGCTGGTGCTCAAGCGCGTCGACGACGCCCGCCGCGACGGCGACCAGATCCTCGCCGTGATCGCGGGCAGCGCGGTCAACCACGACGGCCGGTCCAACGGCCTGATCGCCCCCAACCAGGACGCGCAGGCCGACGTGCTGCGCCGGGCCTACAAGGACGCCGGCATCGATCCCCGCAACGTCGACTACATCGAGGCGCACGGCACCGGCACCGTCCTCGGCGACCCGATCGAGGCCGAGGCGCTGGGCCGCGTCGTCGGCCGGGGCCGCCCCGCCGATCGCCCGGCGCTGCTGGGCGCGGTGAAAACCAATGTGGGCCACCTGGAGTCGGCGGCCGGCGCGGCCAGCATGGCAAAGGTGGTGCTGGCGCTGCAGCACGACAAGCTGCCGCCGTCGATCAACTTCGCCGGCCCCAGCCCCTACATCGACTTCGACGCGATGCGCCTGAAGGTGGTCGACCAGCCCACCGACTGGCCGCGCTACGGCGGCTACGCCCTGGCCGGGGTGTCCAGCTTCGGCTTCGGTGGCGCCAACGCCCACTTGGTGGTGCGCGAGGTC
>NZ_LZJB01000049.1:0-906 GCF_001666895.1 Mycobacterium sp. E3298 | reverse complement strand
AGGCGACGATCGACGCGCTCAAGAAGCTCGACTTCGCCGACAGCACGGCCACCGGCGAGGCCATCTTCACCGCCCTGCACGCGGTGAGCGCCCTGGCCATCACGGGTGGCGACGGCCCGCCGCCGGCGCGCATCGTGCTGGAGTCCGACGGCGCGGAGAACGTGCCGCTGGACGCCAACGCCCCGCAGGGGGCGTTCACCGCCGCCCGGGCCGCCAAGGCCGCGGGCGTGCAGATCTCGACCATCTCCTTCGGGACGCCGTACGGCACCGTCGAGTACGAGGGCGCCACCATCCCGGTTCCCGTAGACGACCAGACGCTGCAGAAGATCTGCGAGATCACCGACGGCCAGGCGTTCCATGCCGACAGCCTGGAGTCGCTGAAGAACGTCTACTCGACCCTGCAGCGCCAGATCGGGTACGAGACCGTCAAGGGCGACGCCAGCCTCGCGTGGATGCTGCTGGGGGCGGTCGCGTTGGCCGGCGCGATCCTGGCCGGCCTGTTCCTGAACCGCCGGCTGCCGTCCTGACGATCAGACCGGCAGCCGCCGGTTGATCAGCAGCGCCAGCGCCGTCGCGATCAAGGCGGTGATCACGCCCAGGCGCAGCCACCCGGCGCTGCCCGGCCCGGCCACGGTGCGATAGCCGATGTCCTTCTCGATGGCGTTGTAGCTCTTGTTGAGCTCGGCGATGTTGCTGGCGGTGTAGGACTGCCCGCCGGACAGCTTGGCGATCGTCTTCATCTGGTCCGTCGAAACCGGGACGGCCACGCGCTGCCCGTCCATCTCGATCTCGCCGGTCTTGGTGCCGAACGAGATCGTCGAGATGGGCACCCCCTCGTCCCGGGCCAGCCGCGCCGCCGTGTAGACCCCGTCGTGCGGGTCGCTGGGATTGGACGGCTTGTTCTCC
>NZ_LZJB01000048.1:0-36419 GCF_001666895.1 Mycobacterium sp. E3298 | reverse complement strand
CGACCCCGTCGAGGCCCTTGAGCACCGACTGGATCTCGCCGAGCTCGATGCGGTAGCCGCGGATCTTGACCTGCTCGTCCGAGCGGCCGAAGTACTGCAGCTGCCCGTCCTCGCCCCAGCAGACCAGGTCGCCGGTGCGGTACATCCGCGCGCCGGGACCGCCAAAGGGGTTGGCCACGAACCGGGAAGCCGTCAGGCCCGCGCGGCGGATGTAGCCGATTCCCACGCCGCGGCCCGCCAGATACAGCTCGCCGACCACGCCGGCCGGCACCGGCTGCAACCACTTGTCGAGGACGAACATCGCCGCGCCGGATATCGGTGAACCGATCGGCACCACACCGGTTCCGGGGGTCAGCGGCTTGCTGATCGAGGCGCAGACCGTGGTCTCGGTCGGGCCGTAGGCGTCGAGCATCACCCGGCCGGGCGCCGCCCACCGGTCGACCACGTCGGCCGGGCAGGCCTCGCCGGCCACCACCAGGGCGGTGGACTCCAGCCCGTCCGCCGGCAGCATCGCCACCGAGGACGGGGTCTGGGTGAGCACGCTGACCTTCTCGGCGACCAGCAGGTCATGGAGCTCATCCGGGGAGCTCGCCACGGACTCGGGGACGACCAGCAGCCGGCGACCGCGCAGCAGCGCACCGAAGATCTCCCACACGGAGAAGTCGAAGGCCGCGGAATGGCATTGCGTCCACACGTTCCCCTTGGGCAGGCCCTCGTCGAGCGACTCGATCAGCCACGTGACGTTGAGATGAGGAATGGCAACGCCTTTGGGCGTTCCGGTGGTCCCGGACGTGTAGATCATGTAGGCGATGTTCTGCGGCGCCGGGTCGGGGAGCGCCGTGCTGGGCTGGGTTTCGACGGCGGGGTCGTGAACGTCGACGACCAACAGGTCGTCGCGCCCGTCCAGCCGCGAACGCAGGTCCGCGGTGGTGATCACCGCGTTGGGTGCCGCGTCGGAGAGCACGAACTCCATGCGCGCCGCGGAGTGCGCCGGGTCGATCGGCACGTAGGCCGCACCTGTCTTGAGGACGGCAAGCATCGCCACGATCGCATCGGTGCAGCGGGGGAACATCACCGCCACGCACTCGCCGGGTCCCGCGCCGTGTCCGGCCAGCAGGTGCGCCAGCCGGTTGGAGGCCTCGTCGAGCTCGGCGTACGTCAACGACTTGGCGGCGCAGGTGACGGCGAAGGCGTCGGGCGCCCGCTGCACGTGTTCGGTGAACGCCGCCGGGATCGACACCGGCTCGGGCACCGGCTGGGTCAGGGCCGCCCGATTGCTCCACTCGTCGAGCTGGGCCGGTTCGTCGGCGGCCAACAGGTCGACCGAGGACAGCCATCGCTCCGGGTCGGCCGTCATCTCCTCCAGCACCTGCTGCATCCGCGCCGCCAGGTCGGCCACGCCGAAGTCCGCGAACGGCTGGCCCGGACCCGCGGTGCTGAGGAAAAGCTGGTCACCGGCGCCGAGGAAGAACAGGCTGAAATGCCCCACGGGCCCGTGGTTGGTGTAACTCGCCGTCGCCGGCGAACCGGCGAGGTCGAGGGTGAGCCGCATGGGCAGGAAGTTGATGCCGACCCGATTCGCGGCCTGCCGCAAGCCGTCGGTCTCGAGGGTGTGCACGGGGAATCGCTGGTGGTGCAACAGCTCCCGAATTCGCGTGTCGACGTGTTTGCAGAAGTCGGCAACCGTGGCGGTGGGCGACGTGTCCAAGACCAGCGGCACCACCCCGGCGAACATCCCGGGAAGCGTCTTCGACGCTTGGCTCACCCGCCGGCTCACCGGAAAGTCGAGCGCCACCTGCGAACCGCTGCCCGACCACGCCCGCACCAAGAGCGCGCAGGCCGCGGTGGTGACGGAGAACCGGCGGATGCCCAGCTTCTTGGACAGCTCCTTGATCCGGGTGGTGACCGACGGGTCCAGCTGGACGGACGCGGACGGCGAGTAGTGGTCCTTGCCGCCCGCGGCCTCGGCCGGGCGATCGACCCAGGCGGTCTCCGGCGGAAGGTTGTTGCTCCAATACGCCTGGTCTTCTTGATAGTCGGCAGACGCTTCATATTCGGATTCGATGTCGACCAAATCTTGCGCCGAGCCGAAATAGGCATCGGGAATGGGTTTCCCGGCCATCATCGCCGAATATATCGTCGCAACTCGACGGCATACCAGCGCCATACCCAATCCATCGATTGCGATGTGGTGGCAGCAACCGAACAAATAGAATTCAGCGGCCCCCGTTTTGAATAACACGAATTGGAACAGCTGACCGTTCAATGCCATCGGGGTGCGCTGGATCGACGACGCCATCGCCCGCGCTTCTCCGACGGGGTCGGGCAGCGACGTCAAGTCGTGGAACGTCAGCTCTACGTTGGGGTAATCGATCGGCTTCTGCACGACGTGGCCGTCGATCTCGAAGAACGAGACCCGGCCCGGTTCGGCCTCGGCGACCGCTTGGGTGATCGCCCGCTGGAGGGCATCACGATCGAGCGAACCCTCGATCTTGATCAACAGGCCGAGCTGCCACTCCGTGCCGACATAGCCCGTTTCTTGCGACAGCCAGATGTCAAGCTGGCCCCGCGTCAGCGGAAGTGTGTGATCACCAACTTCCATCGACTCCCCCAAAGCTTCACCCGCCCCATACCCCGACTCGTTACTGGTCAAAACCCCGGCCCGTTGCGAGTCTGTCTCGCAGGCTCTTTGGCCTAATGTCGGGCCAATTTTGTTCGATGTATTCCAAACACGCAGCGCGATCCGCCTCGCCGTAGACCACTTTCCAGCCGGCTGGAACGTCGGCGAAGGCCGGCCAGAGGCTGTGTTGCTCCTCGTCGTTCACCAAGACGAAAAAACTGCCGTTGTCGTCGTCGAACGGATTGATGCTCACAGTTCTCCAAGCTGCTAGTTGACATGAGTGGAACGGTTCCAAACCATACTGGAGCCACTAGCGCGCGTCCGAGGTTTGGACAAAGTTCCCGGGGTGACCCGTCAGGCTCTTAACGTGCCCTAAAGATTGGGCGGGTACAGGGCTGCGCAGCGGCCGCCGTTGGCTGCTGTGACCTGCGGTAATGGCTCACCGGTGCGGCTCGCAATTGGGCAAGGTCGGCCTTCAAGGACGATGGATTTTTGGGTGCTTGTCGTTAGTCAGGATACCGGGGCTCGAGCCCCCGGGAAAATCACCACGAGGCGAGCCCCTTCCGGTGGCCAACGGGGCCACGAAAACTGGCGCAAAGCCACCCCGCAGAAGCGCCGGCCGGCGCCCGCGGCCCGCCACCGAATCGCGGCGGCGAAACCCATTGACTACCCGCGCCGATAGTCGTTAGCTTGCTGGGTCCGCCGATCCAGAACAGACCTTGGCCGCCGGGCGGACCGAGGGCGGGCGAGCACCGTTCGGACACCGAAATTGGCAGCGGGCGCGGGCCCGCTGAACCCGGCGGGGCGATAACCGAAAAGTGCCGTTACGCATGCGGTATGCATTACGATCCCGTATCTCCTTGTCGAAGGTCTGATACGGAGACCGCTGGCGTGGTTTACTCATGAAGACTCGGTCGCGCTCCCCGGGGGCGGGGCTCGCATGAGGTGCCGAAGCACGACTAGTCTGCGAGGTACACCGCATTCGGAGCGCCCTCACCTGGCGTACGCGATCAAACCAATATGTAACAGCTTGTTCGGGCCGACGGAATAATCAAGAGACGTGAGAATGGGCAGAAGGGGGTGCGGTGACCGAACCCGACGTGCGGGCCCGGCCCGGTAGCGCGACGGAAGGCCGAGACAGCGGCCAGCCGCCTGGTCGCCGACGGGGCATTTTGGGCGTTGGTCGCCGGTCCTCGACCGGATCTCCGGGACTAGCTGCGCCTCAGAGGTACCGTCACCGCCGAAATGGAATCATTGCCGCGTTAAAGCGGTCTTGGATCCCGTTGCTCATAGTGGCAGTGGTCGCCGCAGGAGGACTGACCGTGTCGCGGTTGCACGGCATCTTTGGCTCCGAGAAGCGCGAGTCGTACGCCGACACCAGGATCAAAGACACCAAGCCTTTCAACCCCAAGCACATCAGGTACGAAATCTTCGGACCGCCGGGGACCACTGCCGACATCAGTTATTTCGACGTCGATGGCAACCCGGTACACGTTAACGAACAACCCGTGCCCTGGTCCTTCGATATTTCGACGACGCTGCCGTCAATCTTGGGGAACGTTGTGGCACAGGGCAATAGCGACACGCTGGGCTGCCGTATCGTGGTCGACGGAGTGGTAAAAGCCGAAAGGGTTTCGCACGAATTGAACGCCTTCACCTACTGCATGTTGACGGCCACATGACCGACGTGCATACGGCTTCTCAACCCACAAGGCCACCATTCGCAGCGCGAATGATCCATAGACTTTCGATACCCATTATTTTGGGATGGTTGGGGATCGCAGTCATCGTGGCGATCGGCGTTCCCCCGCTGGAGAAGGTCGAGGCGGCGAATGCAGTCTCGCTGAGTCCCGTTGCCGCGCCGTCGTTTAAGGCGATGGAGCACTTGGGCAAGGACTTTAAGGAAACCAATTCGGGCGCTTTGGCGATGATCGTCTTGGAGGGTCAGCAACCTCTGGGTGACGACGCGCACAATTACTACAACCATTTGGTTCGTGAGTTGCGCGCCGATAAGCACGTGCAGAACGTCCAAGATTTCTGGGGCGATCCGGTCACGTCGAAAGCCGCGGAAAGTTCCGACTCGAAGGCCGTGTATGTGCAGGTCCAACTTGCCGGAAGTCAAGGCGGGGCCTCGGGGGACCAATCGGTGGCAGCAGTTCGACAAATAGTTGCGCGGACGCCGCCGCCGAATGGATTAAAGGCCTATGTTACGGGCCCCGCGCCGACAGTTGCGGACATGAACATCGCCGGTCAAAAGACCGTCATGCTGGTCACCGTCACCAGCCTTGCGGTGATCTTCATTACCCTGCTGCTCGTCTACCGGTCGATCACGACGGTCATTCTTTTGTTGCTGATGGTCGGGCTCCAATTGCAGGTGTCGCGAGGACTAGTGGCTTTCCTTGGTCATCTCCAGCTGTTGGGCCTTACCACATTCGCCGTCAACCTGCTAGTTGCCGCGGTCATCGCGACGGGAACTGACTACGGCATATTCTTTGTCGGGCGATACCAGGAAGCGCGTCAGGCCGGCGAGGACCGGGAAACGGCTTTCTACACCACGTTCGGCAGTGTGGCCAAGGTTGTGTTGGCTTCGGGCCTGACGATCGCCGGGGCGGTTTTCTGCCTCAACTTCACTCGGTTGCCCTATTTCCAGCCTCTGGGCATTCCCTGCGCCATCGGCATCACTGTCGCGGTTCTAGTTGCCCTCACGCTCGCGCCAGCACTTCTCGTGGTCGGCGGCCGTTTCGGCCTATTCGACCCGAAACGGGTGATTACGACGCATCGCTGGCGGCGGATTGGCACGACGATCGTTCGTTGGCCGGCACCCATTCTCGTCACAACGCTAGCGGTAGCCCTCATCGGTCTGCTGACCCTGCCGAATTACAAACCCAGCTATGACGATCAGAAATTCATCCCCGCTGACATTCCCGCCAGTGTGGGGAATGCTGCCGCGCAGCGACATTTTCCCCAGTCGCGAACGATGATGCCGGAGATTCTGCTGCTGGAGAGCGATCACGATCTGCGCAATCCGGCGGATATGATCGTCTTGAATAAGGTGGCGAAGGCCGTTCTTGCGGTGCCGGGCGTTTCCACAGTGCAGTCGGTAACCCGCCCCGAGGGGATCCCGCTCGAGCACACGACGATCCCTTGGATCGTGAGCATGTCGCAGGCGAGCCAGCAGGTGAACATGGCGTTCCAGAAGGACCGCATGGACGACATGCTCAAGCAGGCCGAAGAGCTGGCAAGAATGATCCAGATCATGCAGCACATGTATGGCCTGATGAAGGAACTGGTCGCGACCACCCACCATATGGTCGGCAAGACGCATGAGATGCAAGAGATTACAGACGAATTGCGCGACAAGATCTCCGATTTCGAAGATTTCTTCAGGCCGGTCCGCAGTTACTTCTATTGGGAACGGCACTGCTACGATATTCCCGTTTGCTTTTCGATCCGATCGTTATTCGACGCGCTCGACGGCGTCGATGCAATAACCGATAAGCTCAAAGATTTAGTGGCGGACCTGGATCAACTCGACGTTCTGCTGCCGCAGATGGTCGTGCTGCTGCCGCCCATGATCGAAAGCATGCAGAGCATGCGGACCATGATGCTGACGATGCACAGCACCATGGGTGGCGTCTTGGGCCAGATGGAATCCCAGGGCAACAATTCGGCCGCGATGGGGCAGGCGTTCGACGCGTCCAGGAATGAGGATTCTTTCTACCTGCCGCCCGGCATCATCAACGACTCGGAGGCCTTCAAGCGGGTCGAGAAAATCTTTATGTCGGCGGACGGACGAGATGTCCGCATGCTCATCTCGCAAAAGGGCGACCCCGCTACGCCCGAAGGCCTCTCGCGTGTGGAGCCCATTAGAACCGCAGCCGAGGAGGCACTCAAGGGAACCCCGTTGGAGGACGCCAAGGTCTATCTCACCGGCACCGCGGCGATAACGAAAGACATCGTGGACGGCTCAAAATGGGATCTTTTGATTGCTGGTGTCGCCGCGATCTGCCTCATTTTCATCATCATGCTGATCATGACGCGAAGTTTCATTGCGGCGCTGGTCATCGTCGGTACGGTGCTGCTTTCCATGGGCGCTTCCTACGGGCTCTCCGTGCTCGTCTGGCAGTATCTTCTCGGCCTGCAACTGCACTGGACGGTGCTGTCGACGTCCGTGATTGTCCTTTTGGCGGTGGGTTCGGACTACAACCTCCTGCTGGTGTCCCGGATGAAAGAGGAACTTGCCGCCGGTATCAACACCGGCATCATCCGGGCGATGGCTGGGACCGGTAAGGTTGTCACCAATGCGGGCCTGGTGTTCGCGTTCACCATGGCATCCATGGGGGTCAGCGACCTGCGCAGCGTTGCCCAGACGGGCACAACGATCGGGTTAGGGCTCCTGTTCGACACCTTGGTGGTGCGCGCATTTATGACGCCCTCCGTCGCCGCGCTACTGGGACGCTGGTTCTGGTGGCCGGAGCGCGTGCGTCCGCGACCCGCCAGCTCACTACTTCGGCCAACAGGCCCCCGTCCGTTGGTGCGCTCGTTGTTGCTCAAACAGCCGTTGTAACGCCGAACTTCCACCTTCAGCACAGGGACCGCGACCGTGGGGAACATCGTGACACAGGACAACAAAGTCGGCATTCGTCGCTGCGCCGAAGTGGACGGTGTGATCGAGGCTGCCCTGATCCGGCACCGACTGCGGGTCGCTACCGCCTGGCGGTTGAGTGCCGCATGAGCACCGAATACATGCGAGCCCCTTTCGTCGCGCGGAGCATCCGCCGGCTGTCGGTGCTCATCGTCCTGGCGTGGGTGGCCCTGACCCTGCTGGTTACATTCGGTGTTCCCTGGTTGGAGACGGTCGGAAGAGAGCACTCCGTGCCATTGGCTCCACCAGATGCACCGGCGGTGCAGGCCATGCAGCGCATGGGCAAGGACTTCAAGGAGTCCGATTCGGACAGCATTGCGATGGTCGTGCTGGAGGGACCACAGCGACTCGGGGACGACGCCCACAAATATTACGATCAATTGGTTCGCGCACTGAAGGCCGATCCGAAGCATGTCGAGCATGTACAGGATCTGTGGGGAGACCGGCTGACGGCGGCGGGTGCGCAGAGTGACGACGGCAAGGCCGTCTACGTGCAACTCAACCTGGCCGGCAACCAGGGCACCACGCTCGGTCAAGACTCCATAGCCGAGGTTCGCAGTATCATCGCGCGTTCAACTCCCCCTCCGGGACTCAAGGTTTACGTCACCGGTCCGTCTGCCCTCTTATCGGATATGCAGCAGGCTGGTGACAGATCCATTCTCAAGATGACTGCGGTGGGCGCGCTGATCATTTTTGTGGTGCTGCTCTTCGTCTACCGTTCGGTCATCACCGTGATCCTGTTATTGGTGACGGTCGGGATCGAAGTGTTGGCGGCCCGGGGAATCGTCGCGTTCCTTGGCGACCATAGTCTCGTCGCACTATCGACTTTTGCCGTCAACCTGCTGGTGGCACTCGCGATGGCGGCCGGAACTGACTACGCGATCTTCTTCTTCGGCCGGTATCAAGAAGCGCGCCAGTCCGGTGACGACCGGGAAACTGCTTTCTACACTACCTACCGCGCGGTCGCTCCCGTTGTCTTGGGTTCTGGTTTGACGATCGCCGGAGCGATGATGTGCCTGGGCTTCACACGGATGCCCATCTTCCAGACCATGGGTGCGCCGTGCGCCGTGGGCATGCTCGTGGCGGTGGTGATCGCGCTCACCTTGGTTCCGGCGGTTATCACGATCGGAAGTGGCTTTGGACTGTTCGACCCGAAGCGGGTTCTCGCGTTCGGTCGATGGCGGCGGATCGGAACGGCGATCGTCCGCTGGCCCTTGCCCATTCTCGCTGCGACGATCGCGGTCGCCGTGGTCGGTCTCGTGACGCTGCCGGGTTACCAAACGAGCTACAACAACCGCCTGTACATGCCCAACGACATTCCCGCCAACGTGGGGTACGCGGCCGCTGATCGTCATTTCTCCCAATCACGAATGATGCCCGAGATCGTGATGATCGAGTCGGATCACGATATGCGTAATCCTGCGGATTTTCTGGTGCTGCACAGACTGGCCAAGGCGATATTTAAAGTTTACGGTATCTCTCGCGTACAGGGCATAACCCGGCCCGAGGGCACTCCGATTCAGCACACATCAATACCTTTCTTGATGCAAATGCAATATTCCGTAATGCAGCAAGATCAGCAATATATGAAAGCACGCACGGAAGATATGCTCAAGCAGGCGGACGTACTGTCTAATCAAATCTCGATGATGAAGCGCATGTATGCACTGCAAAAACAGATCACAGCTATTACGCACGACTCAATCGGCAAAACCAAAGAAATGCGCGATGTCCTCTCCGAACTCCGCGATAACTTTTCCAACTTTGAAGATTTCTTCAGGCCAATACGAAGTTATTTCTACTGGGAACGGCATTGTTATGACATTCCCATCTGCTGGGCTTTTAGGAATATTTTCGAGACGGCCGACGGGATCGACACGCTGAGCGATAAGCTCGACGAGCTTATCGTGGAACTGAACAAGATGGATGCGCTGTTGCCACAGTTGCTCGAGATTTTCCCGCCGTCGATTGCAATTGCCGAGGACGCGCGCGACATGTTGCTGACGAGTTACAGCACCATGAACGGAACGCTCGGCCAGATGAACAACCAGAAAGAGAACGCCACCGCCATGGGGGCGACGTTCGATGCCGCGAAGGACGATGACTCCTTCTTTCTCCCACCCGACATCTTCAAGAACGAAGACTTCAAGCGTGCGATGAGCCAGTTCTTGTCCCCGGACGGTAAAGCCGCGCGATTGATCATTTCCCATAAGGGCGACCCCGCGTCACCCGAGGGCCTCGACCGTATCGACAAGATACGGACGGCGGCCGAGGAGGCGCTCAAGACGACCCCCCTGGAGCCGTCAAAAATTTATATCGCCGGTACCGCGTCGACATTCAAGGATTTCCGCGACGGTTCCACCTACGATCTATTCATCGCGGGAGTGGGTGCACTCTGCCTCATTTTCATCATCATGTTGATCATCACGCGAAGTTTCGTGGCCTCGCTGGTTATCGTCGGAACGGTGGCGCTTTCGCTCGGCTCGTCGTTCGGGCTGTCCGTACTGATCTGGCAATATATTTTGGGCATCCAGTTGTACTGGATGGTGCTGCCTATGTCGGTGATCGTGCTTTTGGCTGTGGGCTCCGACTATAACCTGTTGCTGGTATCTCGGATGAAAGAGGAAATAGCCGGCGGTATAAACACCGGCATCATTCGTGCGATGGGCGGTACGGGTAAGGTCGTGACGAACGCGGGCCTGGTGTTCGCATTCACGATGGCCGCAATGGTGGTTAGCGATTTGCGCATCATCGGTCAGGTGGGTACCACCATTGGCCTGGGGCTGTTGTTCGACACCCTGATCGTCCGCTCGTTTATGACCCCGTCCATCGCCGCCCTGCTCGGCCGCTGGTTCTGGTGGCCCCAGGTAGTTCGGCCGCGGCCCGCGAGCCAGATGCTGCGGGCGGAGGGACCCCGTCCGATGGTGCGTTCGTTACTGCTGCACGGTGGCGGTCACGTTGATGACGCGCCGACAGCCGAAATTACGAGGCCGTCCGTTTAAGACTCATCGGTCTAACCGCAACAGCGGAGAAGGTCAGTATGTCTCGGATAGTGTCGTCCTCCCTACGAATATGGCCAACATGCAGGTAACCACCATGGAATACTCGCTACTGTGAGCCCACTGGCGATCGAGGTTGACGGCCTCACAAAGACATTCGGCAGAGACACGCCTGCGCTGTGTGGCGTGAGCTTCTCGGTTCAGGAGGGCACGGTGTGCGGCGTGCTGGGCCACAATGGCGCCGGCAAGACGACCACCATAAACATCTTGTCCACGCTGATCCGCCCGAGTTCGGGCCGTGCCACCGTCGCCGGATACGACATCATCCGCGAAGCCGCCCAGGTGCGTGCGAGCATTGGGATGGCCGGGCAGTCCACCGCGCTGGACCCATTGCTTACCGGCCGCGAAAACCTAGTGCTATTCGGGCGACTGCGGGGCCAACGTCGCCGGGAGGCGAAGGCTCGCGCGGATGAGCTGGTCGATCAGTTCGATCTCGTCCCTGCCGCCGACCGGCGGGTATCCACGTATTCCGGAGGCATGTGGCGGCGCGTCCACCTCGCCAGTGCCCTAATGGTGCCGCCGAAGGTGCTGATTCTCGACGAGCCGACCACGGGACTAGACCCGCGTAGCCGCCGGGCGGTGTGGACACTGGTGAGCTCGTTGGCTCTGCATGGCATGACCGTGTTGCTCACGACGCAATACTTGGAAGAGGCTGACGTGCTGAGCGATTCGATCGTTGTCATCGACCATGGACAGGTCATCGCGAGCGGAACAGCAGAAGACCTCAAGCGCAGGGTAGGCGCCAGCTATTGCCAGGTGACGCCGGCGAATCCTCACGACTTGCCTCTGGTCGCAACGGCACTTGCCGGGCACGATGGGATGGACGTTGACGCCGATACCAACTCGGTTTCGCTATTCGCCCCGGACGGGGTCGCCACGCTGACTGAGGTATTCCGCCGGGTCGATGCGCTCGGCATCGAGCTCGCCGACATCTCGCTACGCAAACCCTCGCTAGACGAAGCGTTTCTTCACCTCACCGAACGGCGCGTCGCCCAATCATGAATGCCCTGGCCGCCCTTACCGAGCGCTCGCTGATGTCGTCTGCGCGCGACGGTGGGTTGATCTTCGAGATACTTTCGCCCGTCGCGTATTTGGCCGGCTTCACAGCGGCGCTGCACGGCCTGGTCGAAACGCAACGCATGAGTTATTCCCAGTACCTGGTGCCAGGGGTCGTCGCCCAGTCGGTGATTTTCGTGGCACTGCTCACCGCCGATCGCGCGGCACGCGACCGCCTGACCGCGCTGGGTGAGCGTTTGGCGACTCTGCCGATCGCTGCAGTAGTCCCAGTGAGCGCCCGTATGGTGGCCACCTTGATGCGTGCGGCCCTCGCCCTCTCGGTGGCGATGGTCGCCGGCTATGCGTTCGGCTTCCGGATTACCGGTGGACCAGGCTATGCGCTCGCCTTTGTGCTTATCGCGTTGCTATTGTGCCTGGCGGTGGCGCTGGGGGCCGATGCGATGGGCTCAAGTGCAAAAAGTATCCAGGGTGCTACCCAACTCCTGTTCGTCCCACAGCTGATGCTGTTCATGCTGTCCACTGGGATCGCCCCGGAGTCGACGTTTCCCGACTGGTTGCGCCCGTTCGTTCGAGACCAACCGGTGTCGCAGGTCGCCGAAACGCTGCGCAACTTGGCTACTGGCCAGGTTAGGGCTGGCAACTTAGCGACTAGCCTCGCTTGGTGTGTGGGGATGACCTTCGTCTTTGGTGCCATCACGCTGCGGATGCAGAGGCGGGCTTAGTGAGAGCGCAGCCCGATATTCAGGGCTCGTTGTTGACCGAGAGCTGGGTGCAGGCAGGTCGGCTCCTGACCCGGTGGCGCCGGGACCGGGCGGTACTGGCGGGTTCGTTATTACTCCCGATCTGCCTTCTCCTCACCTATAGGGTGGTGCTTGGCGAGCGGGTACATCAGGTCACCGGCGTCGAGAGCATTTACGGCTTGGTCCCGGTGTGCGCCGTGCTATCCGCGCTTTTCGGGGCCTTCAGCACCTCGATCGGCATCCAGCTGGAGCGTGAGTCGGGGCTACTCAGCCGCATGTGGGTGCTACCGGTACACCGCGTAAGTATGCTCACTGGACGGCTGACCGCCGAGGTCGCGCGGGCACTCATTGGGACGGCGCTGATTACGGTGCTGGGAATGGCGCTAGGGCTACGTTTCACACACGGCTGGGCCACAGCACTGCTCTACGTCCTAATACCGCTAATCGTGGTGATCGGATTCACGGCTTTGGTGATGGCGTTGGCCATCCGCGCAAATGGCCGCACCGTCATGACGTGGTTGGCGGCCGGTACCGTTTCGTTGGCATTCTTCAATCCAGGCACCACCCCGATCGGGCTGTTTCCGGAATGGCTTCGCCCGCTGGTCCGCCTGCAACCGATGTCGCCGCCGATAGAAGCGATGTGGGGACTGTCCCACGACGGCCCGCTCCTCCGGCCTCTGGCAATGACTCTCCTCTGGATGGTCGTGCTGCTCGGGGTGTTCGTTCCGATGGCCCTGCGCGGCTATCGTTTCGCGGCCGAATCCAACGCGTGAGGCCCACCGATATCGCTATGCATCACGACACCCGCCTCGGCGCCGCTACGCACCGAACAGGGTTCCCGCAATGACCGAGCAGACGGCGGCGAACTCACCCAAGGTGAGCATCGTAACGACCACCCACAACCAGGAAGCATACGTCCGAGAAGCATTCGACAGCTTCGTCGCCCAGCGGACCGATTTCCCGATGGAGATCATCGTCGCCGATGATGCGTCGACCGATGCGACCCCGGTGATCATTCACGAGTACGCCGAGCGCTACCCGCATCTGTTCCGGCCAGTCTTCCGACCCATGAACCTCGGTCTCAACAGGAACCTGGTGGGCGCCCTCGCGCTTGCTCGGGGCGAGTATGTCGCCCTGTGCGAGGGAGACGACTTCTGGATCGACCCGCTCAAGTTGAGCAAACAAGTTGCATTACTCGACCGATACCCCGGGACGACGGTGTGCTTTCACCCAGTCAGGGTGATCTGGGATGACGGTTACGCCAAAGACTCGAAGTTCCCCCCGGTGTACTTGCGAGGCAACTTGACCGTCGACGCCCTGATTTTGATGAACTTCATCCAGACCAACTCCGTCGTCTACCGCCGCCTCCAGCGCTACGACGACATCCCCGCCGACGTCATGCCGCTCGACTGGTACCTACACGTCCGGCACGCGGCCCATGGCGACATAGCTATGCTGCCGGAAACGATGGCCGTTTACCGCCGGCACGCAGAAGGCATGTGGCACAACCAGGTTGTGGATCCGCCAAAGTTTTGGTTGACGCAAGGTCCCGGTCATGCGGCGACGTTCGACGCCATGTTCGACCTGTTCCCGGGGGACCCGTTGCGCCAGGAACTCATTGCCGTGATGGCCGACTGGATCCTCCATCAGATCGCCAAGGTCCCGGGTCCCGAAAGTCGCGCCGTACTCGAGAACACCATCGCGCAACATCCGCGGTTCGCAATGCTTGCGCTGCAACACCACTGGGCGACGCCCAAGGAGCGCCTCACGACTTTGAGGCGCAGGCTGGGTGCCGTTGCGCCCAGCCGACGGGGACTTGCCGACGTCTGGCCGTCCGGCCCCAAACGCCTGATGTTAGGGGGAAGTTGTTGATGTCAGCTCCGACCGTCTCGGTGATAACAATCTCCTTCCGCGATTTAGACGGGCTCAAACGGACGGTGGATAGTGTGCGCGCCCAACGCTACGGCGGTCGGATCGAGCACATCGTGATCGACGGTGGGTCGGGTGACGACGTAGCGGCATATCTGTCGAAGTGTGAGCCGGGATTGGCGTACTGGCAGTCCGAGCCCGACGGCGGAAGGTATGACGCGATGAACCAGGGCATCACCCACGCGTCCGGCGATCTGTTGTGGTTCATGCACTCTGGCGATCGTTTTTCCGATCCTGACGCAGTGGCTCAGGCCGTGAAGGCGATCTCGGGCTATGGACCGGCCAGCGAAACGTGGGGCTTCGGCATGGATAACCTCATCGGTCTCGGACGCGTCCGTGGCCCGATCCCCTTCAGTATCCGCAAATTCCTCGCCGGATGGCAGGTGGTTCCGCACCAAGCATCATTTTTTGGGTCCTCGCTCGTGAACAAACTGGGTGGCTACGACCTCGATTTTGGGGTCGCCGCTGACCAAGAATTTATTTTGCGGGCTGCTTTGCTGCGGGCCCCAATCACGATCCGGCGTGTGTTATGCGATTTCGACACCACCGGCATTGGCACCAACCGGCACCCAAGCGACGTCTTTCGTGATCTGCGACGCATGTGGGACTTACACGACCGCTATCCCATGGGAGGACGGCGAATCTCGCGCGCCTACCTGCGTTCCTGGGAGTACTACCTTCGCTTGCTAGAATACGTTTTCACTCAAGTATCGAAACTTCGGGCACGGCGGAGCTTGAGCGAGTAACTGCCAGCCGACTGCGGTTCGTTTCTAATCTACTTCACGAAAGAAGATGCCGTCAGCTTGCAGCATTCGGCCATCTCGAGGATCGGCGAAACCGGGTAACAATCCCGTCAATGTGAAGCCCAAGGAATACACAAGTTCGAGCGCTTCACGAATGAGCATACCCCCTTCGTACAAAGGCAGGAACGACAGTTCGAGTTGCATGCCGACGCAACGGTCACTCACCGTCTGTTTAGCACCGGCGATGACTTGCTTCTCGAATCCTTGTACATCGATCTTCAGGAAAGCCGTGTCCGCGGGGCCTAGCAATTCGGTCGCCACTGAGTCAAGCCGGTGTATCGGCACCTCTTCTGTTCCGACATAATTTGCTGGCGGAAAAGCATCCTGATGGTGTTTCAACATCGGCAAGATGGAGCTACTTGCGCCGGCGTTGCCGGCGACATTTATAGAGACAGCGCCGTCAACGTCCCCCAGCGCGCACCGCCGGCAGTCCCAAAGTGGGTCCTTCAATGCGTCGCGTTCTAGCCGAAAAAACGGTCCCGATAAAGGTTCGAATGAGATGATTCGGCCTCTATAATCCGCCATCCGGAGGTCAGTGGCGTATTGGCCAGAATTGGCCCCAACATCAAGAACGACGTCTACCCCACGTGACTCAAGTTGCTTTACAAATTGCCGCTTCGCGCCTTTCTCAGAATAAGGACGTAATATTTCGAAGGTGGTGTTACGCGCAATCAACCCCCCCCGACGGAACAAATTCACGGTGTCACATTAACATGCGCACTCGCGCCGGGCAGTAGTTGGCGCAACGTTATCGTCGCGTCTGGCACGCCTGGCCCGGACGGACGCGCCCGGCGGAGCACCTATTTCCCATCTTTTCCGAGAACTTCGATGACAATTGAGTCCAGGCCAGCACGGATGATTGCGGTTGGGAAAGCCGCGCGCGCCGCGGTGGTTATGGCATCGAGCTGCGGGAATCCCGCGAGCCCGGAACCGAAGAGTCGCAGGTCGTCGATCACGATCGTAGTGCCAGCAGGGGCCACGTCAGCAAGCCGCCGGAGCGTCGACTCCGCTGGTTCCATCTCCTCTCCCGTAGCCGTGCCCTCACCGGAGAAGTGCCCGTCAAGGAACACAAGAGGCGGACTGGAACAGTTCGCCACAACCTTTGGGATCTCGACAAGTGAGTCGCCGTGGATGAGGCTGACGTTGGGGTACTTCGCAAAGCGTTGTTTGGCTGCCGCGAAGAGACCATCGTGCAACTCGACCGAGATCACTTGATCCGCGTACGGCACCAGGAACGCGGTCGTCTCACCCTTGTAGGTTCCGGCCTCGACGAAGATGCGGTGCCCGCGCGACTTGAAGGTGTTAAGTAGGTGGCGTTGCTTCGCGATCGCGGGCGGGGAGACCAGGTTCTCGCCATGGAACCAGCCGTATGCAGCGGCCAGACGTGTGGGCTCTAGGGATTTCTTATTGCGGCCCGCGTTTAACGCGACGTCGATCAAGTTGCGGGTGATCCTCGACATACCGTGACAGTAACCGGCCGGGCGTGGCAGTTCCAGCAAGTGCTTCATATGGTGGATCGGCCGCACGACTACCGCCCACTGTCGGCGTGTCTCTCCTCCCCCGGTTGCCGCCGTTAGTCTGAGCTGCTCGGCGTCGCCGGACGGGCCGTCGCCAAGCTCGTTTATTTTCTCGTCGCGCCAGCGTTCGCGCGATACCAAGCCACGGTTGCCCCGATGCCATCCCGCAGTGCAACCTGGGGTGCCCATCCAGCCGCCCGCAAGACCGAGACATCCAACAATTTGCGCGGTGTTCCGTCAGGTTTCGTTGCATCCCAGCGAGTTTCGCCGGAGTATCCCACGGCGGCGGCGACCATCTCGGCGATCTCGCTGATGGTGTGGTCGACGCCGGTGCCGACGTTGACGTGATTCGTGCCGTCGAAGTGTTCGAGTAGGTATAGGCACGCGCTCGACAAATCATCGACATGCAGCAACTCGCGCCGCGGAGTTCCGGTCCCCCAGTTTGTCACCTCGCCGGCGCCGCTCGCTTTGGCCTCCTCATACCGGCGAATGAGCGCCGGCAGCAGATGTGAACTCGAAGGGGAAAAGTTGTCACCGGGACCATAGAGATTGGTCGGCATCGCGGAGATCCACGCCAGCCCATATTGACGCCTGACCGCCTGGACCTGAAGGATGCCAGCGATCTTGGCGATTGCGTATGCGTCGTTGGTGGGCTCCAAGGGCCCGGTGAGCAGTGCGCTCTCCCGGATGGGTTGCGGGGCAAATTTCGGGTATATGCACGAGGAGCCCAAAAACAGCAGCCGCGGCACCCGCGCGGCCACGGCAGCATCGAGCAGGTTGACCTGGATCTGCAGGTTTTCGGACAGGAAATCGGCTGGGTAGGTATTGTTCGCCATGATGCCCCCGACCCGCGCCGCAGCATCGATGATCACCGACGGCCTTGTCCGCACAACGAAGTCGAAAGTCGCCGCGCGATCCGTCAGGTCGAGCTCATCGTGTGACCGCACAAGGAGATTGGTGAACCCCTCCGCCTGAAACCTGCGTAGCAGGGCAGACCCGACCAGCCCGCGGTGTCCGGCGATATAGACGGGCGATGCGCGATCAAGGTTCCCGATCGAAGCGTCCATCGCCTGTTCAGCTCCAACCTGGCAGCGTCGGCTTGTCAATCCATGGCTTGCCGTCGCACTCCAACGCCGCGGTGTCTGCGTCCACCATGATTCGCGCCAACTCGCCGGTGTGTACAGACGCCTTCCACCCCAATAATTCAGCGGCTTTCGTCGCATCGCCGATCAGCGAATCCACTTCCGTTGGCCGCAGATAGCGCTCGTCGAACTTCACATGTTTTTGCCAGTCGAGGCCAGCATGATCGAACGCCGTTTGAGCGAATTCACGCACGCTGTAACCACGCCCCGTCGCCAGAACAAAATCGTTCGGCTCGTCGGCCTGCAACATCCGCCACATACCCTCGACATACTCCGGCGCGTAACCCCAGTCGCGGACGGCATCGAGGTTACCCATGTAGACGTCTGACTGGATCCCGGCCTTGATTCGCGCGACGGCTCTCGTGATCTTCCGGGTCACGAATGTCTCACCGCGCCTTGGGGATTCGTGATTGAACAAGATGCCGTTAACCGCGAACAGCCCATAGGCTTCGCGATAGTTGCGCGTGACCCAGTACGAGTAGACCTTTGCCGCCCCATACGGGGACCGCGGATAAAACGGCGTCCGCTCGCTTTGTGGCGGCGGTGAGGCGCCGAACATCTCCGAGGAGGAAGCCTGATAGAAGCGGCACTCGACCCGGGCAAGTCGAACGGCTTCGAGCAGCCGGACCGATCCCATCCCCGTGGTGTCGCCGGTATGAACGGGTTCGTCGAAGCTGACACGCACATGCGACTGCGCCGCAAGGTTGTACACCTCGTCGGGAGCGATAGTGCTCAGCAAGGTAACCAACCGCGTGCCGTCGGTCAGATCACCGTAGTGCAGGAACAGTCGCGCGTCCGGTTGGTGTGGATCGACGTAGAGGTGATCGATCCGCGACGTGTTGAAAGTCGACGCTCGGCGGATGAGCCCGTGGACCTCGTACCCCTTGCGCAGCAGCAGCTCGGCGAGATAGGAGCCGTCCTGTCCGGTGATGCCGGTAATGAGCGCTCGTTTCACTGGATCCCTATTTTCGCTTGTATCCGATCATCGCCGCATGTCCCAGACCGCATCGCGCCGGCGCCACGCCTCGTTATGTGCTACGCGGGGAAGACGCCATCGCTCAATAGTAGGTGTTGAGGTCAAGTAACCACTGTGCGGCAGGTTCGCCATTACGCCACGAAACATATAACGAGCGCAACGCAGGGCACCCGGCGATAATGACATCTAACGGAATTCCTTGTGTTTGAGAGGCCTCTGCGCGAAACTCAATCCGCTGACATGGCGCGTGGCCACCGGCCTTGTGTTGTAGCCCCAACTACCAGGCTGCTAGAGCCCCTTGTTGGGGCCCCATGTGGGTGGACGATGCGCCCTGCTCCCGCGACCGTTTCGAACAAGAACGAGGAGAACACAGATGAATCGTCCTCTCAATGTACCGCAAGGGGCCGCCGTGCTGGTCCGGAAGCGGTTGTCGGAGGTCACCAAGCAGTCGGAGCGCACCTTCCTCCTCGGCACCGTCTTGCTCTTGACCGCAGGATCCGCAGCGCTGGGTTATGTGCTCGCCCAGTACTTCGCGGTCGACATAGTTACCTCGCTCGTGTTCTTTCCCGAAGATTGCTACGGCAACTGGGGCACGAACGTCGGTCGGCACTGCTTCAGCGACTACGCAATGGTAGTGGGCGCCGGGACGCGGCCTAACCCCTGGCAGCCCTATCCGATGTTTCCGCCACACGCGCCTTTGAGAATCCCGTATCCTGCGGCTGGCTTACTGCCGCAATTGTTGTTTGGGTTACCCGCGAAGTTGCTGGGCGTCCCCTTCCTGGGGCTGATCGGCTATCAGGTCGCGCTCACGATCGCCGTCGTTTCTCCGGCTGTATGGGCGGCACGCGGTACACGCGGTCTTGAGCAGGTGGTGGTCTTTGTAGCGTTGAGCGCGGCAGCTATCCCGGCGTGGGTGGTGATCGACCGAGGTAACTCGGTGGGATTCGTGGTACCAGTCGCGCTGGTTTTCTTGGTGGCGCTGTGCCGACGGCGGTGGGGCCTCGTCACGCTCATGGTGGTGCTCGCGGCGCTAGTCAAACCACAGTTCGCTGTGCTGGCTATCGTGTTGTTTGCGGCCCGGCAGTGGCGGTGGGGGGGTATCGCAGTCGGCGGGATCGCGATCTCCAACTTCGCAGCGTATCTGCTATGGCCACAGGACTTTCCGCAGACGATCGCTCAGTCGATCCACAATCTCTTTGCTACGAGCGGTTTGTACCTCACCGATCTGCGGAACGTGTCCTTCGGCCGTGCGCTCCTCTTGATCCCGGATTACGTCCACCTGTTTCAAGCGGGCAAAATGTCGGACGACTTCCTTGCTGGTCCGCGCTCCCTCTTCGGATACGCCATCCTAATCCTCGTCGTCATTTCCGTACTGGCTCTGGGGCGGCGCATCTCGCCCGTCATGGCGGGCATCGTGCTTCTTGCCACCGCCACGTTCTTCCCTCCTTTGAGCATGTTCTACTACCTGGTATTCGTCCTGCCAGTCGCCGCGCTCGTTGTACGAGACCCCGACGGGCGTCCGGGTGCGGGGATATTCGAGGAACTCGTAACTCAGGGCCAGCGACGTCGCGCGGTCGGCATTTGCGTAACTGTGGCCGTGGCCCTCACCATCGCCCAGATCGCCCTGCCGGGCCCGATCGACCACACTGATATTCGCGGTCAAATGGGTACCCGAGGGGTTGTCGGCACCACGGTGTTTCTGGCACCACTTCTCTGGCTAATCGCGTGCGCGGTGATCCTTGTCTCCTACGCGCGGAGACCGGTTTCGTTAGCTGGCGTTGAGGAAGGGCCTGATCGCGAAGGTCCCCCAGACACTGCGGCCAACGCTTCCCCCAATGCTCCTGAGCTGCTGCCAGAATCGCCGCAAGGATCGGCGTAGTGCTCCTAGCCTTCGTCCGATAGATGCCGAACTAGGCAAGCTGCCAAGACAGACAGGGATCGTTGCGCTAATCCTCATCCTCAGAACCCGTGTCCGCGGCACCGCTTCTGCATAGACAGCGCCGTTACGGCGAAAATCGTCTGTACGCAAGAAGAGCGCGCTCTTACAGCTTTGACGACGATCGGGCTACCGTGGCCTCAGACGAGGAGATGCCCGGTGCAATAGTCCGCTCTGTGCACTCGCAGAAAGAACCAGCGCACTTCACTCACTCCAGTCTCAAGGCCCTGCGTCAACTCGCAGTGCGGGCCACAATTACCAAGCGGTCCGAAACCCCACTTGAGATCGGATAGTTGCGGACGAATGGAGCGCCGAATACTTCACAGCTCATCGCGAGGTAGCGCTCAGGGGGACGAATAAAATCTCCTTCATCGAGCCGGACAATGACGCGCCCGACGAGGTTCCATCGGTTTCGCGTCGGGACGGGTTCGCTCATCACGAACACGCCGCTTCCAGGCGCAAGAATGCGGCGGCTCTCCTGTAGCAGACCTCGCGCGGAATCATCGTCGAGGTGGTGAATCACTCCGCTAATCAGCACAGCATCGAACGAGCCATCCGCGAAAGGCAAGGATCGTCCGTCCGCAACCTCGAACCGATATTGACTCTTCGTTGCGCGTGCGCGCGCAATGTAACGAGGGTTCATATCCACGCCGACGTAGCCCTCGGGGCGGAATGAGCTAGCCATCACGCCGGTGCCGCAACCTAAGTCGAGGATCGAGGCTGCCCCAACGATGCCCTCTCGGCGGAGAACTTCCTTCTCGCGCCGGTACCCCGCCTCAAGAATCCATCTGAGGAAGTCGAATGCGCGCGGTTGGACTGCAAGGGCGTGAACCCCGCGGCGAACCAAGGGAAGGATGGTCACGCGACGAGAGTCTAGCATCGGGCCATCGAGAAGGATTTCCTTCTATCCTTCCGCCTTCTTTCGTGTTTGCGCCAGGATGACGGTGTTGCCCGGTTAATGTATCCGCTTCGTTCGCCGTTGCAGCAAGACTACACGCGCCGTGTCGAGAGAAACGCATACGCGAAAACCGCCCCGTAACAAGCGCTAATTGGGTTTCAGACGGGCGCTAGTGGACTCTACCGCCTATGGAGCATAAGTTGCAGCGTAGTCTGTCACTGTCTTCCTCTACGGGTAATCCGCTCGTTCACTGCGCAGCAACGCACGGCGGCAACATTTGGTGCGCACGAAGTCGTGAGTGACAAACTTGAGGTCGCGCCGGGTCACGTCGAGCCGGTTGTGGCCCGGGCGACCCACTTTGCCCTCCGGAATTCGTACTGCATGCGCGGCTTTCGCCTACGAACCAAGTTGGTTAAGACGAAGATACGAGCATTCAGGAGTTGACTACTTTGGTTCGACCTACTACGTGTTGCCGCACTACATCGTCATAAACGCGCTTGACTGTTACCGGGAACGGTGTGATCGGCATGCCGCGGAAATCACGCGGGAACTGTGTGCAAAGCCGCAGGTCCCGAACCTGATAACGAGACGACGGGCTAGTCCCGAGCGCGATACGAACCGTGCGGTGGGCAACCTGCTGCACCGTCCGGAGGACGGTGCAGACCGACACGGGCCGTTGAGATGAGACATTGCGCAGCACCGGCATCGATGGCTGCTCTTGCACGGCATTCTCGACCAGAATACGAACCATCGCAGCAGCATCATCGACGTACAAGTAGTCGCGAAGTGTCTCCATGGGCACGAACACGTTCAACGGTTGTCGGGTGACTGAGGCTCGGCACAGCTGACTGATTAGGCCCTGCTGTTTCACAAGATTCTGACCAGGGCCGGCGAGATTTGAAAACCGTCCGATGACAAGCGGGACGCAACCGTCAAGCGTCATCCGCAAGATTTCCTCCTGAGCGAGTTTCGTCTCCCCGTACGGGCTCAGGGGCCGTGGTGTCGTCGACTCACTGAACGGTGGACCAGTCGAGCCGGCATAGATACCGCCTGCAGACGACGAGAGGAAGAACGCACCTGGACCAGTCGGCCGCAGGTCTCGCATCCTCGTGATGAGGTGAGCCATGATCCGCGTCTCCGCGGCAAGTTTGTCGGCAGTGGAACCCATGACACCGCTGCCGGCGGCCCAAATAACCGACCAATCGCCCCTTCCGGCCGCCCGGGTGAATCGCTCGAGATCGGAGTCGAGCACCCCGGTGGCCGCATCGTGATTCTCCCACGGCACCGGAAGTTCCATGAACTTCCGGCCCATCGCCCGCGAAACGGCGCTGCCGAGCAGTCCGCCGCGACCCACGATCCAGGTAAGCACCCGGCATCACTCCGGGGAGTTTTCGAAGATGTCACCAGGGTCCCGCACAATGACGTACACAGGCTTACCCATCGCCATGCTGGCCGAAGCGGCGATGTATTCCGCGATGATCCCCAGCGCGAACAAGACGGCTCCGCCGAGGACGAGCACGGCTACGAACACCGACGTCCACCCCTGGACGGTGATGCCTCCGACCGCTCTCTGCACCGCACTGTATATCGCCACTCCGAAACCGACCAGGGCGAACAGAATCCCCATCATGGAGACGAACCGCAACGGCCGGGTTCCCGAAGAGATGACGAGACGCCAGAAGTGCGAGACCAAACGCCGGAATGTGTATGCGCTGGCGGGTCGTCCTTCTTGGCGCATAAACACCGGACAGGTCGAGGGGCTGGCGACGACCCAAGACAGAGCGACGTCCAGAAACACCCCCGCGCCCGCATAGGCCGCAACACTTCGTCCAGCCTCGCCGAGGATCAGTCGATAACTGCTGAAAGCTTTTACCCCTTCGGATGACACTAAGACATGGAGGAAGAGCCACTTAGTTAGCCAAGACGCCAAATTGCGAAAGGCACCGTGCGGCGGCCGGTTCCTCGGCGAGGCATACACAAGTTGGGCACGATCCCGGTATGCCTTGTCGAGTAGGTCGCCGATATAGGCCGGATCGTGCTGTCCATCCTCGTCCATCGTGACGATCCAGTCCCCGCCCGACGACGTCATGCCCGCGAGTGTCGCCGCATGCTGTCCGAAGTTGCGCGACAGCCATACCGGGCGGATGCGTTCGTCGCGTGCAGCCAGCTCACGCACGACTTCTTCGCTTCCGCGAGTGCCCCGGTCCCACACAAGGAGCACCTCGTCGATGCGGAACCGATGCCCGTCACGAGTTTTCTGGATCGAATAGAGCTGCCCAAGCTCCTTCACTACACCCGGCAAGGTCATGGCTCCGTTGAAGACCGGTATCACAACGCTGACCGAGTCCACACGAGTCAATTGACGTTCGCCAGTCACGCGTTGCCTCCCCAACGGGTCCAGTGAAGCAACTGTACCGATGGCCAACTGAGTACCTCATGCCAATTGTGAGATTCGTGAGGACACCTCAGCCACCCGGCACCAACACTGCCCGTCAAAACGCCATGCTTCATCTGTCGGATTGTGTGCGCGTTGGTACCGCTGCGCCGCCTTTGCCAGCGGCCGAACATCCAATTCTGATGGCAGATGGCATGCGGCGCAAACCGTTTACGCCGAGGGTCGGCAGAGACGGAGTTGACTGCCGTTTGGGGCTACGCGCTATCGAGCAGTAGAGACTCGTGATCGGCGACGTGCGCTACGTGCGCGATGTTTCGTCCTGAGCATCGGCCGCTCCGCGCCGAAAAGAGAAGTGCCGGTGGCCAAAATAGCTCATCAGCGCGGTAAGGACCACAATGATCGCCTGCGCCTCGATGCGGGGCAGACCCAGTTCAACGAACACAGGCAACAGGACGGCGTTGATGCCCAGCGTGGTGAGGTAGACGCTCCAATACCGCAGGAGGTCGCGTAGCACGTGGCCTCGAACCCGAAACACGAATCGCCGATGCATTACGAATGCGAATAGGATGCTCAGCACGTACATAACGCCTAGGCTCACCAGCGACCCAGCGACCTTGCCGAACCTGTGATCGACAAAATGGCCTATGGTCTCAGAGCACGCGACGAAGATCCCGAACCCAACGATGGCGTTGATTGCTCCGACTACCACGAACGCCACCCGCTGGTCGTGAATGAACCGGGTCAGCGGCCCCGGCGATGCCTCACCTCGTGGCACATCAAACTCGCTCATTCCGGGCTTTCGAGGCAGCAGTCCGGGGCAGGGGCACCATGTGGCAAAGGCTACAACCCACGCCGCCAGACGCGCCGGCCGCGTCACTTTCGGCTTTTGCAGCCCAAGCAACAGCGATGCAAAGTAGCGTGAAGCGGCCACCATTCGACGCCGCAAGAGTCACAGGCCGAAACCACTGCTCCTTTCCCAAGGAACAGCCTTGATGTCTAACTCATCGCCCACAACGGGCCTCCGGGACGGAGAGATGAACAACGAGGAGCCCTCGTTTACTCGCCGTAGCGCCTACCAGGGCCACGCCATTTCCATGAAGCCGTCCCGTGAAGCAGCTTGGCCCGCCGGTGCGTGGGCTATATCTCGCGGAGGTCGGGCCGGCCGGGTCGACCGGTGTCCAAGTCGCTTCCCAGACCCAAGCTGGTTGACCACCGTTCCAGCGAAGATGCAGGCGCCCCCGCGCGAGACACACAGCGCCACGCCCAAATGCAAGGGCCTACGCCGGAACCGTTACTTGAGAGACCGCCGCGAAAGCGGAAGCATGACGCGGTCGGGTGTGAGCCCGATTCGGCGCGAACACATGAAAATGCGACATGGAATGGTTTATGAAGGCATAGACGGATCGTGGAGGAACCTTGAGGACGTCGGAGACTGGGGGCCAGCGATCGACCGGGAGATGAAGAGGTCAGCTTGAAGATTACGGTGATCGGATCCGGCTACGTCGGCCTCGTCACGGGTGCCTGTCTAGCTGACAGCGGCAACGAGGTCATCTGCGTCGATATCGATCAGGCCAAGATAGACCGGCTGCTCGCGGGAGAAGTCCCGATTTACGAGCCTCGCCTGGCTGAGCTGATCGAAACGGACCGGGAGAACGGGCTCATCGACTTCACTACCGACATACGGCGCGGAGTGGAGCACGGAGACGTGATCTTCATCGCCGTGCCCACGCCGATGGGTCCGAACGGCGCGGCCGACCTCACCCACGTCTATTCCGCGGCCGACACCGTCGGGTCCTATATGGACCGCTACAAGGTCGTCGTCAATAAGTCCACCGTTCCTGTCGGCACTGCCGACGAAGTCCGAGCGATCATTCGCCAGAAGACCAATCACGAGTTCGACGTGGTGTCCAATCCCGAATTTTTGAAGCAGGGCAAAGCGATCGCCGACTTCATGCAGCCCGACCGCGTGGTGATCGGCGGCGACTCGAAGCGCGCCGTCGAGATCATGCGGGAACTCTACGAGCCGTTCCTGCGCACCTTTCAGCCCCTGATCGTCATCGACATCAGGAGTGCCGAGATGGCGAAGTACGCGGCGAACTCCTTTCTCGCGACCAAGATTTCCTTCATCAACGAGATCTCGAACCTATGCGAGAAGGCCGGCGCCGACATCTCGGCGGTGCGGGAGGCCATCGGGGCTGATAAGCGCATTGGCTATCATTTCCTATTCCCCGGGATCGGCTATGGCGGCTCTTGCTTGCCGAAAGACGTTCAAGCTCTTCTGCATACCGGCGACGGTCTGGGGGCGGACATGCGTCTGCTGCATGCGGTCGAGCAGGTCAACAGCGAACAGAAGTCTGCCCTCGTATCGAAGGTCGTCACCCGTTTCGGGGGCGGGTCTCCAACGAAGAGTCTGCAAGGCCTGCGCTTCGCGCTCTGGGGCCTGAGCTTCAAGCCAAGGACCGACGACGTGCGGGAGGCTCCGTCCTTAATCATCGCGAAAAAGCTGGTCGAGCTCGGGGCGCTAGTCCGAGCCTTTGATCCCGAGGGAACCGAAAAGGCGCAAAAGGTGCTCGGGGAGTCCATCGAGTACGCCGGAAACATGTACGACGCCGTCGAGGGCGCTGATGCGCTGCTCCTGCTCACAGAGTGGAAACAGTTCCAGCGGCCGTCGTGGCAGCGCGTCAAGTCGGCCATGCGCGGCTACGTCGTGTTCGATGGCCGGAACATCTACGACCCCGAACGCACGCGGGACGAGGGTTTCGAGTACTACGGCATGGGTCGGATTTAAGGGAATCAGCACATGAAGTTCAGCGAACTATCGTCGCTTTCGGTTGTCAACTTGTATGCCGGCGATCTGCCGGACATGCCTGAGTACCGCGCCAGGCAACAAGTGGGCCTATCCCTGACCCAAGAAGGCAAGTGGCACATTCGCCACGATGTTTCGAAGCCGCTGCCGATACCGGACGAATTCGTCGATACTTATCAGTCCGAAGATGTTTTCGAACATATTGAATATAGCAAACTACCTGACACGATTTCTGAGATATATAGGATTCTTAAGAAAGGCGGACTCTTCAGATTATCGCTTCCTGATTACCGCTGCGATGTTCTGTACGATAGGTCGGTCAAGGACGCAATGGGCAACATCCTGTTCGATCCATTCGGAGGAGGCGCATATAAACGACGGCCCGCAATTTTTGGCAAGAAGAAGGTCGTGCGGGGCGGCCATGTTTGGTTTCCGAAATTTGAGAATGTATCCCGGCTACTTAAGGATACAAAATTCTCTTCCGTTGAATTCCTTCATTACTACGATGAGAATGGTACTCCCCATACGAAGTACATTGACTATTCGAAAGGTTTTGTGAAGAGAACCCCGGACAACGACGACAGGGTGTCCCACCCCTTCAGGCCAATGTCCATAGTGGTTGACTGCGTAAAGTGATTAACGAAGCGGATTCCGTTCCGGTCATCTTCATCATCTTCAACCGGCCCGACACCACCAGGCGCGTCTTCGAGAAGATCAGGGCCGCGAAGCCAAAGAAGCTTCTGGTGATCGCGGACGGCCCCCGCGCCAACCGACCCGGGGAGGCCGAGAAGTGCGCGGCGACGCGCGCGATCATCGACGAAGTGGATTGGGACTGCAGAATCCACAGGAACTTTTCAGAGACGAACCTAGGGTGCCGGCTTCGCATATCCTCCGGCATAACATGGGCGTTTGAGTTCGTCGATAAAGCAATCATTCTCGAGGACGACTGCTTGCCGTCTGACTCCTTCTTCCCCTACTGCGCCGACCTTCTCGATCGCTATGAGGGCGACGAGCGAGTCATGATGGTTACCGGGCGCAATCATCTTTTCGGGCACGCCGAGACAGGCGATAGCTACTACTTCTCAAGGTATCCGCACGTCTGGGGCTGGGCTACCTGGAGGCGAGCCTGGGCGAAGTATGACCTCAACATGACGCACTGGCCAGAAATAAGAGACAGAAAGATCTTCGACCAGTACTTCCCTACCCTCGTCGAGCGTTATTACCGAGAGTCGACCCTGCAGCACGTTTACGACGGGAAGATTGACACTTGGGCCTACCAGTGGTTCTACAGCATATGGGCGAACTCAGGCCTCTGCGCCCATCCTGCCCGAAACTTGGTCCAGAATATCGGCTTCCACGCAGAGGCGACGCACACGAAGTGGGACAGGGTCTATTCTCTGCAAGCTTCGCTGCGCGCCGAGGACTTGAGCCTGCCCCTCACCCATCCGGCGATCCTGCTGGCGAGCTTTGACAACGACCAGCTCGAGGCACGGCTGCATGCTGCTCGTTCGAAGGGCCTGTTGTATGCCTTGAACAGATACGTTTCTGTCCTCAAGGTTTCATTCAGGAGGAAGACGGGGCGCGGCCAGTGGCCGGACCCCGGATTGTTGGTCCGGGGCGGCGGCTGAGAGTTGGGACCGCACCCGCTGTGACATGGAACTGGAGGGAACCATGGCCGCGAGGAAGCGGCACAGCCGACAACACCCTGGCGTATGCCTCGGCAGCCCGCTCGGGCGCGTGCCAGTGGACTCGAATTAGCTTGCAACGCAATGCCCAGCGCCTGGCCCACGTCGTATGACTGGGAGCAGTCAGACTTGGCCGCCGGCCGAGCGTATCGCTACGGATTCCTCCCCGAGCACAACCTTCCCCTCGCCAAGCATGCACATCGGCGAACAGGCCACGGCCGCCTTCCAGGCGACACCACGGCAGAGGATCGCGGAAACATACAGCCGGACCCAGCGGCGAACGCCCAGCCGGCAGCCGCAGGACCAGAGATAATGACCTCTGGCGTCGCCTACGCGCTCACAAACGAAAGGCAGGATCTGTCGTGAAATTTGCGCTGGCAAGCTACGGAAGCCGCGGGGACATCGAACCTTGTACCGCTGTCGGCCGCGAACTGCTGCGCCGCGGGCATGAAGTGCGCATGGCCGTCCCGCCCAACCTGGTTGGCTTGGTCGAGGCCGCGGGGCTTGAGGCGGTCGTCTACGGGCCGGATCAGGAGGAGGGGTATTGGGACGTGGATTTCCTCCGCAAGTTCTGGAAGATCCACGATCTGATCAGGATGTGGCGCGAAGCTCAGGGGCTCCTTGTGCAGGCGTGGGCGGAAATGAGCACTACGCTGACAGAGCTGGCGGAGGGGGCCGACCTGCTGTTAACCGGCCCGGGTTTTCCGGGGATCCCCGCCAACGTCGCGGAGTATCACAACATTCCGTTAGCCACGCTGCACTTCTTTCCGATGCGGCCCAACGGCCAGCTCTTCCCGACCCTGCCATCACCGTTGGTCCGCTTCACAATGACTATGCTGGACAAGCTGCAGTGGCTCGTGACGAAGAGAGCCGAGGACGCGCAACGCCGTGAACTGGGCCTACCGAAGGCAACATGTCCCGTGCCGCAACGGATCGCCGAGCGCGGAGCTCTGGAAATCCAGGCCTACGACGAAGTCTGCTTTCCAGGGCTGGCAGCCGAATGGGCTAAATGGGCCGACCAACGGCCCTTCGTTGGCACGCTGACAATCGAGCTGGAGACCGATGCCGATGACCAGGTCGCGTCGTGGATTGCCGAGGGAACACCGCCGATTTGCTTCGGCTTCGGCAGCACGACGGTCCAATCTCCCGCCGCCACGGTCGAAATGATCAGCGCGGCCTGCGGGCAGTTAGGTGAACGGGCATTGATTTGCTCCGGTTCGAGTGACTACAGCGACGTGCCGCATTTCGACCACGTCAAGGTGGTGGGCGCGGTGAATTACGCGGTGGTCTTTCCCGCCTGCCGCGCGGTCGTCCACCATAGTGGCGCGGGTACCACGGCCGCGGGCCTGCGCGCCGGAGTCCCCACGTTGAGCCTCTGGAGCATGGGCGATCAAAGGATCTGGGCGGCTCAGGTCAAACGACTGAAAGTGGGCACCGCCCGCCGCTTTTCGGCTACTACCCGCGAATCGCTCGTGACAGACCTGCGCAAAATCCTTGCCCCCGTATATGCCGCACGGGCCCGGGATATCGCCACCCGGATGACCAAGCCCGCCGAAAGCACTGCCGCCACCGCCGACCTTCTGGTCGAATTCGCCCGCCGAGGCGTTTCGACTACTAATTAGCAGGGGCGGATTTGCGCGGGTGGCGGTTGATTGGACCCGCCGCCGGGGCGAAGAGCAGCATCGCCAACGTTGTCCGCGGGCATGGGGCGAACACCGGCCGCGCCGACACCCGGCGCGCTGGAAAGCCAACACCGATCGTCCAGCCGACAAATAACGAAGCGCAATAATGACCGATGACCGATACCCGTGAACCCGCCGACCCACGGTAACTGTAAGGCTAGGAGCCCTGATGAAATTTGCCCTGGCCAGTTACGGAACTCGCGGCGACGTCGAGCCTTCCGTCGCTGTCGGGCGCGAACTCATACGCAGGGGGCATGATGTCCGCATCGCCGTGCCACCCGAGCTGGTGAGCTTCGCCGAGTCGGCCGGGCTGGCGGCGGTGCCCTATGGGCCGCAGGTGCAGGACTTCCTCAACGAGGAGTTTCTTCGCAACATGTGGAGAGATTTCTTTCGCAGCGCCTGGACGATCCGCGGCCCGGTAAAGGTGGTCCGCAGGGTGTGGGAGCCGATCATCCGCTATTGGAACGACGTGAGCAGGACGCTCATGTCGGTGGCCGATGGAGCGGACCTGCTGTCCACCGGCTTGAATTTCGAGCAGGCCGCCGCCAACGTGGCGGAGTATTACGACATTCCGCTGGCCACGCTGCATCATTTTCCGATGCGGGCCAACGGCCAGCTCGTCCCGAGCGCCCCCGCGCCGGTCGTCCGCACGACGATGACGGCGGTCGAGTGGCTGTTCTGGCGCTCGACGAAGAAGACGGAGAACGCGCAGCGCCGGGAATTGCAGCTGCCCAAGGCCAAGCGTCGATCGCCGCGCCGGATCGGCCAGCGCGGTTCGCTGGAAATCCAGGCGTACGACGAGGCGTGCTTTCCCGGCCTGGCGGCCGAGTGGGCGAAATGGGGCGATAGGCGGCCCTTTGTCGGTGCGTTGACGATGGAGCTGAGGACCGACGCCGATGAGGATGTCGCCTCGTGGATCGCCGCGGGTCCACCGCCGATCTGCTTCGGCTCGGGCAGCATACCGGTCGAGTCGCCGACCGAGACGGTCGAAATGATCGCGAAGGCCTGCTCACAACTGGGTGAGCGGGCATTAATCTGTTTCGGCGGAACCGATTTCAGCGATGTCCCCCAGTTCGACCACGTCAAGGTGGTGGGCGTCGTCAACTACGCTTCGGTCTTCCCTGCCTGTCGCGCCGTCGTCCACCACGGTGGCTCGGGAACCACAGCGGCAAGCATGCGCGCCGGCGTCCCGACGTTGATCTTGTGGAGCTCGGCCGACCAGCCGTACTGGGGGAACCAAGTGAAACAACTCAAAGTGGGTACCGCCCGCCAATTTTCACTCACCACCCCGGAGTCGCTGGTCACCGACTTACGCCAGATCCTTGCCCCCGGGTACGCGGTTCGGGCCCGCGAGCTCGCCGCCCGGATGACCGAACCCGCCGCCAGCGTCGCCAAAGCCGCCGACCTGCTGGAAGGTGCCGCTCGCCGGGGAGTCAATCGATCCGGCGCCTGAATACGCCTCGAATGGCGACGCGGGCGGTTTTATGAGGGTTGCGGACCCACCGCAGGCCCCCGCCGCCAACCATCGCGTTCTGATGTATTCATTGGCGGGCCATAACTGATTATGCATTCCGCCCGCTGACCGCAATTTGAATCCATAGCGCGCGGTCATCGGGTCGTTCTGATGAAGGCCACGCCGGCGCTATCAATTGCAGCCATTTCGGCGTGCCCATTTCTGTTGTGGTGGCCGACGCCGCATGGATGCCGCTGGCCAAGACGTCGCCGACCCGCGGCGCCGCAATGACCAGCCCGGAGCGGCCGGACCTGCGCAGACGCATCCGATGGGCTTGCCGACTGGTGAAAGCCGCCTACGACGGGACTCCGCCGAATTAATGTTCGAGAAACTCAGGAGCCTATTGACGGCGTCCGTTGCGGTCTATGCTCATCACACGGTGGTCGCGATGTGAGATAGATGTGAGATTGGGGGCAGTATTGTCCGAGCGCAGTTGCCGTGTGTGCGGCGGTGATCTTCGGCGGGTCCTTGACCTCGGGCGTCAGCCCGTCTCAAATGCCTTCGTCAAGGCCGAAGAGAGCGGCAAAGTGCCGTTTTTCCAACTCGCGGTCGGACTCTGCACGTCTTGCACCATGGTGCAGCAGCTCGACGAGGTGCCACCGAACGAAATGTATCGCGCGGACTACCCCTACCGCGCGTCCGGATCCGCGCTCATCCGGAGACACGGCGAGGAAGTGGCCCGGCACATCATGCGAGCCTGTCCCGGTCGTGGGGACAGGTTTGTCGTCGAGATCGGCAGTAACGACGGGGTGATGTTGAAGACCCTGAGCGAAGCGGGAATACGGCACTTGGGGGTGGACCCGGCCGCCGGGGCCGGCGAGGTGGCCCGGCAACAAGGCATCAACGTGCGCACCGATTTCTTCAACGCGCCGACGGCCGGCGAGATTCGCGAAGAGCACGGACCCGCCCACCTGATCTATTCGGCGAACACGATCAGCCACATCTCCTACCTGGACTCGATCTTCCAAGGTGCCGCCACCCTCCTTTCGCCAGACGGCCTATTCGTATTCGAGGACAGGTATCTCGGCGACATACTGAAGCAGGTCTACTTCGATCAGATCTACGACGAGCACATCTACCTTTTCTCCGTCCGCTCGGTGCAGGCGACGGCCGCCCGGTTCGGCTTTGATCTCGTCGATGTCGAACACCTGCCGCTACACGGTGGTTCGATCCGTTACACCGTCGCTCGGCCGGGCACTTCGGCGCCGACCGCGACCGTGGCGGAGTTCCTGGCGCGTGAGGAAGCCGAAGGGATCGCCGAGGAAGAGACTTTCGTTCGGTTCGCCGCCAACATCGATCGCATCCGGGCGGACCTGGTCAAACTCCTGCGCGACTTGCGTTCCGACGGCCGTCGTGTCGTCGGGTACGGGGCCACCTCACGGAGCGCGACGGTGATGAACTATTGCGACATCGGCCCGGATCTGCTTCCTATGGTGTGCGATTCGACCCCCGAGAAGCAGGGGCGTCTCACGCCGGGCTCTCAGATTCCGGTGTGCCCCCCGGAGGTCTTCTCCCACCCCTATCCCGACTACGCGCTGCTGTTCGCGTGGAACCACGCCGAAGAGATCATGGCCAAAGAACGTGCCTTCCAAGAGCAAGGTGGACGGTGGATCCTCTACGCGCCGGACGTCCACCTCGTCTGACGGGTCCCGGCGCCAGGTTGTCGAGCTATCTCCTTCAACTGGGCTGACGCTAGGTCGTTCACCGATATGATCAACCGCGGGCCGCACCCGCAAAGGCGTCTCGGTTAGATTTTCTGCGCTCGAACGGGAGGGATCGGCTCTTGTCAACATCCGTGCTCATCACCGGTGGAGCAGGATTCATTGGGTGCCGGCTGTCACGCCGACTCATCGAAGCCGGGCACGACGTCGCTGTCATGGATGTGCTGCTGCCTCAGGTCCACGGTCAACGCCCAATGGTTGACCTGCCGCCAGACGTGCGGTTCTTCACCGGTGACGTAACCCACGCCCCCGACTGGGACGCTGTGCTCCGGCTGTTTCGCCCCACCCAGGTCGTTCATCTGGCGGCCGAGACGGGAACAGCGCAGTCGCTGTCCGAGGCGACGCGGCATGGCGCCGTGAACGTGGTGGGCACCACCCAGCTTCTCGACGCCCTGACGCGCGCGGGCATTGTTCCCGAGCAGCTGGTGGTGGCGTCGTCCAGGGCCGTCTACGGCGAGGGCGCTTGGCGCGCCGGCACACAGGTCTTCTACCCGGGGCCCCGCAGCCACGCGCAGCTGGCCGCGGGGAACTGGGATCCGCAGGGGCCCAACGGCGAACCCGCCGTGCCGCTTCCCAGCCGCGCGGGGCTCACAGAGCCCCGTCCCACCAACATCTACGGCGCGACGAAGCTCGCCCAGGAACACTTGTTGGCCGCCTGGGCGGCCGCGCACGACACCAACCTCAGCGTGCTGCGTTTGCAGAACGCCTATGGGCCAGGTCAGTCGCTGACCAATCCATACACCGGGGTGGTTCCTTTCTTCGCACGCCTGTCGCGCGAACAGCAACCGTCCGAGGTCTACGAGGATGGGCGGATCCTCCGCGATCTCGTCTACATCGACGACGTCATCGATGCGGTGTTCGCGACGGTGCAGCAACCCGCCGACGGATCACGCTGCCTCGACATCGGGTCGGGCGTCGCGACCAGCATTCATGAGCTTGCGCAAAAGATCGCCGCCGTCTTCGGCGCCCCCGAACCGATCGTCGTACCGAAGTTTCGCGACGGCGACATCCGCGCCGCCAGCTGCGATGTCGAGCCGGCGAAGAAGGACCTCGACTGGCAACCGAAGTGGGCGCTCGACGAGGGACTGCATGCGCTACTGCAATGGATTGACGAGCAATCCGAGCAGCCCCGCCAGCAAAGCGACCACGCCGGCGCATCGGGGCGTCACGCGGAACACGCCGGGCGCAACTAACGGGCGCGCGGATACTCGAACCTCAAGCGGCGGAAACTCATTCATGCCTGACCCGGGCAATCCCCGAAGACTGCGGGAGTGCGTGCGATCCGCCTCCTCGTCGCCATCGGATAGCGAGGGTGGATAATCTAGCCCTGGCAACCAGATTCTAGAAAAATCCAAACGCGCAATGAGGCGTCGATTGGGCGTCTAGGCTCACCACCGGCAGTACTGGCATCCGAGACACAGGGGGACGGTTTTGACCGTGACCGAAAGCGACGTCCGATCACTCTATCTGGACCAGATCCGGCGTGATCTCACCAGGTATGGCATGGACCAGCTAGTGCCCGTGGGGTGGCCGCTGCAAATGCGGGCCAGCGTCGGGTGGTTGACGTGGCTTCCCCTCCTCAAGAACCGCAACTTGATGCTGGTCCGCAAACGCCCGTTCGACAAGCACGCACGCGACTTCGGCATGGACTGGCCGGCCGACGCGGAGACGATGATCGGGATGCAGCGACTCACGAGTCTGCAGCACTGCGTCGAGACGGTGCTGCAGGAGGACATCCCGGGTGATCTGGTCGAATGCGGCGTGTGGCGCGGCGGGGCCTCCATCCTGATGCGCGCGGTCCTGGCCGCATACGGCGACAAGACTCGAAACGTGTGGCTGGCCGACTCGTTCGAGGGCGTCCCGCCCCCGGACACCGCGAACTACAAAGAGGACAAGCTGCCCCGGTTCACGCTGGGTTTGCATCATGCTGCGCCGGTCCTGGCGGTGTCGCAAGAAGAGGTCAAAGCGAACTTCGAGCGCTACGGGCTGTTGGACGACCAGGTTCGCTTCCTTCCAGGCTGGTTCAAGGACACGCTGCACAAGGCTCCCATCGATCAGATCTCGGTATTGAGGCTCGACGGCGACCTCTACGAATCGACGATCCAAGCGCTCGACGGGCTGTACCCGAAATTGTCACCGGGCGGCTTCTGCATCATCGACGACTACAACCTCGAGGGATGCCGCAAAGCCGTCGCCGACTACCGGGCCAAGCACAACATATCCGCGGAGATCGTCACGATCGACCAATGCGGTGTCCTGTGGCGAAAGTAGTGACGGCCTGCACGACGTCCGTCATCGCCGGCGCCTTGGCTATCATCGGCGCCGGTATTCCAACACGGTGGACGTGACGTCGGTACAAGTCCTCTGCACACGATCACCGCGCCATTACGCCCCACTCGAAGGCTAGAACCCTAGATGAAGTTTGTGCTGGCAAGCTATGGAACGCGAGGCGATATCGAGCCTTCGCTGGTAGTCGGCCGTGAACTGATGCGCCGGGGGCACGAGGTGCACATGGCGGTCCCGCCCGACCTGGTCGGCTTCACCGAGGCTGCGGGCCTCCCGACGGCCGCCTTCGGGTTGAACACGCAGACCTGGCTCGACGTGTACCGCAACTTCTGGACGTCGTTCTTCGGGGGCTTCTGGAAGCTGCGCGAGATGCGGGAGCTCTGGCGCGAGATGTGGGACCTCAGCGACCAGTGCTGGACCCAGATGAGCAAGACCTTGACGTCGCTGGCCGAGGGGGCAGACCTGCTGCTCACGGGCCAGAGTTACCAGGAGGCCGTGGTCAACGTCGCCGAATATCTGAACGTCCCATTGGCCACGTTGCACCATGTTCCGGTGCGGGCCAACGGCCAGCTCGTTCCGCTGCTGCCGCCTCCCCTGGCGCGCGCGTCGATGACCGCGTTCGATTGGTTCGGCTGGCGCCTCAACAAGAAGGTGGAGGACGCGCAGCGTCGGGAACTGGGGCTGCCGAAGATCCGGGGCGCATCGGCGCGGCGCATCGCCGAGAGTGGATCACTGGAAATCCAGGCCTACGACGAGGCGTGTTTCCCCGGGCTAGCGACGGAGTGGGCGAAATGGGATGGCCAACGACCCTTTGTTGGCGCGCTGACCATGGCGGCGACGACTGAGGCGGACGATGACGTCGCATCCTGGATCGCCGCCGGAACGCCGCCGATCTGTTTCGGCTTCGGCAGCATGCCGGTGGAATCACCGGCCGACGCCATCGAGATGATCAGCGCCGCCTGCGCCGAGCTGGGCGAGCGCGCATTGATTTGTGCGGGTTGGAGCGACTTCAGCGACGTCGCCCACGGCGACCACGTCAAGGTGGTGGG
>NZ_LZJB01000047.1:0-7016 GCF_001666895.1 Mycobacterium sp. E3298 | reverse complement strand
ACCCAGTGGCCATACACGGAACTGGAGTACGCCCGGCGAACGTGGAGGCTGCGCAGGCGCGACTGGTCGCACCGCACCGACAAGCGGCCGGCGGGGCTAGCGCAGGCCGAAGTCGATCACGCCCCGGATCAGGTGGCCGGCGCTCAGGTCGGCGTAGGCGGCATTGATGTCGTCGAGCCGGTAGCGCTTGGTGATCATCTCGTCGAGGAGTAGCTGACCGGACTCGTAAAGCGTCGCCAGCAGCGCGATGTCGCTCCTGGGATTGCACGACCCGAACACCGTGCCGCACAACGTCTTGTTCATCAGGATGAAGTCTTGCAGGGCGAGCGCGATCGAGTTGGTTGCCGGCGCGGGCAGCCCCGTCAGCACGCAGGTGCCGCCCTTGCGGGTGAGCGCCAGCGCCGCCGCGACGTCGGAATCGCCGATCATGGCGGGGGACACCACGACCGCGTCGGCCATCACGCCGCGGGTCAGGTCGCGCACCAGCTCGAGCGCGTCCGTAGCCGTCGCGGCGGTATGGGTGGCGCCGAATCTCGCTGCGGAGGTGCGCTTGTAGTCGCTCGAATCGACCGCGACAATCCGGGCCGCCCCGCTGATGCGGGCGCCCTGAACGGCCGCGGTGCCGATTCCGCCGGTCCCGATCACCACCACCGTGTCACCGCCCCGCACCCCGGCACGCCGGGCGGCCGAGCCGTAACCGGTGGGAACCGCGCACGCCAGCAGCGCTGCGGGCACCAGCGGAAAGTCGGGAGCGATCTTTACCAGCGAATCCGCCGCGACCACAGTGTGTTCGGCGAACGCGCCGATCTTGGAAACGTGGCCGAGGTTCCGCCCGTCGACCGTGTGATGGCGAAAGGTGCCGTCCGTCGGCATGCCTGGCGCCAGGGTCCCCGACCCCGTGTCGCACAGGTACTCCATCCCCGACGCGCACCACCTGCACCGGCCGCACACCGCGACGAAGGACGTCACCACGTGGTCGCCCGGTGCGAACCCCGCTACGCCCGCGCCGACCTCGACCACCACACCGGAACCCTCATGCCCCCCGATGGCCGGCGACATGGCGGGTAATCCCATGGCGCGCAACGTCTCTGCCGGCGGGGCCAGCCTGCCCTGCCGGATGTGTTCGTCGGAGTGACAGAGCCCGGCGGCGGCCAGTTGCACCAGGACCTCGCAGGCTTTCGGCGGATCCAGCGTGAACTCCTCGACCGACCACGGACGGCCGTAGTCGTAGAGGATTGCCGCGCGGCTTCGCATCGATTGGTGCCGCCTTTCTATGGGGCCCTCACCGCGGCACAAATACTATCAATTGATTGATTTTGCGAGGGTGGCCCGCCGGCCAACGGTCCGACTTATCGGGCAGGGTTCGCGGCGACCTCGATGTCGCCGGCCGCGGCCGCCGCTCTCAACTGGTGGAAATCGTCGAGCGACTTCTCGGCGTAGCTGTAAGACCACTCGGCCACCGCGTTCTGCACGCCGTCACCGGTGCCGAAGTATCCGTGCAACATCGACGCGTTCGCGCTTTGGGAGTGCGCCCTGGCGAGCAGCACCGCGCAGGCCGTCACGTAATCGACGAAGGTATCGGCCGACATTCCCTCGGTGTCGACGCTGCCCTTCATGTCATGGAACTGGCGAACGTAGTAGTCGCGGTCGTCTTTGCGCGTCGCCCCGAGGAACACGTCCGACATCGCCTGCAATATCCGCTGGCCGTCGACGACGCGCATCCCTTGGCCCGTTGCGCCGACGGCCGCCGCCAGCGTAGCCGGCTGTGGCCAACCGCCGAATTCGTCGAGCACCGATCGGGTCGCCTCCTTGATCTGCAAAATCAGCGGGGTGCCGCTGGGGCCCACCAGGATCAGCAGGTAGCACCGGGTGCCGACGCTGCCGACCCCGACAACCCGCAGCGCCATATCGGTGACCCGGAAGTGCGACAGCAGTAGCGCGACGTCGGCGGGAACGGTTGCCAGATATTCCTGTATCGACTCCATCAGCACCGCTTCGACATCCTCATCGACATGCTGCAAAACCGGTGGCGCCTCACGCAGCCGCGGTGTGCCGTCGGGGCCGATCTCGGTGAGCTGTTTGAAGACTCGCGCCGAAGTCCGGGTGCGCGCCCGGGACGTCGTCTTCTGGATCACGTCAAGCAACCCCTTGGACACCGTTTCGGTGTAGCGCTCCGGTTCCACCCGCAGGTAGTAGCGGTCCAGCACGTCCATGGCGAGCATTGCCTGCAGGCTGGTTCGATAGCCGACCAGCGCCTGCTCGACGCAGCGGCGGATTGCCTTGGCCCCGTAACCCGCATGGCGCCCACCGACGATCGCGCTGGTGATCAGCCGTTTGACGTCCCACTCGGCCGGAGCGACGGCCGCCTCGTCGAAATCGTTCAGGTCGAACACTATTGAGCGGTGCGGGGCGGCATACATCCCGAAGTTGGACACGTGGGCGTCACCGCAACACATCACTTCGATTCCACTCGACGGGCAGGCGGCGAGGTCGGCGGCCATGACCGCGGCCGACCCGCGGTAGAACGAGAACGGATCGGCGAGCATCCGGGCGAACCGCAGCGGGACGAGATCCGGTAGGCGCCCGGCGTTTTGAGCCACCAGGATTTCGGTGGCCGACCGGTCGGATGGAGTCAGTTGTGCGAGCGCGCGCCGCGGCACCTCCTTGCGCAGCGCCCGACCGCGCGCCGTATCCCTGCTCGGCTCTTCCAGATCGATCAGACGTTCACGCAGCACCCGTTGCGGCATCCGCTCAGCATAGGTAGCGACGCCGGGGCCGGGGTCGGCTTTTGACCCCGAAGCCCTCAGCCGGCGGCGACTCGGGCTCGCTCGGTCATCGAGGCGATCACGCCGCCGTCGTTGAGTATGTCGGTGCCGGTGAGGTAGCCCGCTTTGTCACTGGCGCAGAACGCAAGCAGCTCTGCCATCTCCTCGGGCTTACCCCACCGCGGGACCGCGGCGTTGCTCACCATTGCGCCGGCGCCCGCCTGCTCCTCGAGCCTGCCCATCTCGGTGTCGATCGACCCCGGTGAAACCGAGACGATGCGCAGCCTGCGCCCGTTGAATCTCTCCGCCTGCGACTGGCTGTACCACTTCACGAAGCTCTTGCTGACCGCGTAGGCGATCCCGGATCGCGCTTCCTCGGGAACGATGTCGCAGGTCGTCATCAGCGCCTCCAGGAAGGCGTCGGCATCGCGCAGCGCCAGCGGAAACTGGTCCACCGGGACCATTTCCGCGGGCAGGACGTGGGCCGCCATCGACGCCACGTTGACGATCACGGCGCCCTCACCGGCCGCTTCGTAGAAAGCCTCGTTGACGTAGAGCGTGCCGAGCGCGTTGGTCCGCATGACGTAGTCCGCGGGACCCATGCTGGGGCTCACACCCGCGGTGTGGATGACCGACGCGAGCGTGCCAAGACCCTTGGCCGTATGGAGCAGATCGACGACCGCCGCCCGGTCGGTGACGTCACAGTCGACGGCCGTGGGCACCATGCCGAGCTCTTCCAGGGCCGCGGCCGCCGCCTTCAGCCGGTCCTGCCTGACGTCGCACAGGACCAGGGTGTGGTCGCGGCCGACGATCCTGGCCGTGGCCAGACCCATGCCGCCCGCGCCGCCGGTGATCACCGAAACTCGAGTCATACCGAGGACCGTATACGCAGCGTGATTGAGGGCGCACCTGGGTTAGGGCATTGCCCGGGCCCACGCGATATGCCCTTCGAAGCCAAGCGAATTGGCCATGGCGCGATAGCGGTCTCGGTAGTCCCGATAAGTTGCGCCGTCGCCGCGGGCCCGCGCCTCGAGCGCGCGCATCCGCAGCAGCCACAGGTCATGCAGCACGAATCCGGGTTCGGTCGGCATCGCCGCCAGCCGGTCGATGGCCTCTTGCGCTTCAGGGAGGTCCCTGGCGCCACCCCTGCGCAGCAGCGCTTCTGCCAGCGCGGCGGTGGTGGCGCCGAGACTGAGGAAGTCGGATCTGTCGTATTGCTCTTCGATGGCGGGGCGCAAGAGGTCGATCGCAGCGTCAAGGTCGCCGATGCGCAACTTCTCATTGGCGATGAAGAGGTTCACCAGCGTGTCCGCGCCCAGCGTGAAGCGCTCTTGCAAGGCGGCCTCACGCGCGGCGGCAAGCAGGGCGAAGGCCTCTTCGCGTGAGCCTCCGTCGTAGCTCAACAGGGCGACGCCGTGCACGTACCGCGCGCAGGCCAGCGTGAGATCGTCACCGGACCGCTCCGCGATGTCCAGCATCTCGGCCGTCTCCTGCAGGGAGGCCGCGTCGGGCAACCAGACCCCGTAGGGGATCAGGTTGTACTTGAACAGCAGCATGATCGCGCGCAACGCCGGTTCGAATGCGCGGGCCATCGTCACGCCCGTATCGAGATCAACCCGCCAGTCCGGATCGCCGAGGAAGCACCGGGCGCAGCCCCGGAGCACTGTCGCGCCGGCCAGCGGGGAGCCGATGATCAGATTGCCCTTGGTCGCGTCACCGTCGGCCAGCTCGATCGCCCGCTGCGCGATGCGTAGGGCTTCGGTCATCTCGCAACGCTGAAGATTGGTGGGCATCGCCGCGTAGAGCAGCCCGAGAATCAAGGTCGGGTCGCCGATCGAGTCGAGCAGGCTCTCGAGCTCCGAGGCCAACTGTGCGGCTTCGCCGAACCGGGCGTGCACGATCAGCGCCGGCAGCCATCCGGCCATCGCCATCGCCAGCGACACCTTGTCGCCGGCGGCGGTCGCCAGGTCGCGCAGTTCGTCAAATCCGGTGTCTGCCATGGTGCCGCCGGTCAGCCAGGAACTGGCGCAGAGCAGCGTCCGCGGCGCGATCCGCATCGCGGCGCGCTCGGTGTCGGCGGCGGGTAGGCGGTCCGCGACGTCGCGCGCATGCCGCCAGCTCGCCCGCGCGGCGGCCATGTTGCGGTGTCTCAACCACGTTCCCGCCCGCATGTACCAGTCGAAGGCCGCATGCAGATCACCCGCCGCTTTGAGGTGTTCTGCGATCAGTGCGGCATTTTCGTCGGCTGATTCCGGCTCGCGCTGTTCGATCAGGGCGGCGAGCCGGCGGTGCAGCTCGTCGCGGTCCGACTTCAGTTGCGATTCGTAGGCCACGTACCGGATCAGCGGATGCCGAAACGTGTATTCGACCTTCGGGGTGAACGCGACCTGGTCGATCAGCTCGCCCTTGACCAGTTCGTCGAGGACCGGTTCGACGCCCAGCGCGCTGACCAGGTCCGGGCTGAACCGCGTTCCGATCACCGCGGCCGCGCAGAGGGTGCGTTTGGCCGGGAAGCTGAGGCGGTCGATGCGGGCGGCGATGACGGCGTGCAATGTCGGCGGGGCGGTGATGTCGGCAATCTCTCCGTGGAGCAGGTAGGAACCGCGCTCGCCGCGAATCGAACCCCGCTCCGCGAGGTCGCGCACGATCTCCTCGGCGAAAAAGGGATTGCCGCCCGCCCGTTCGGAGATGACTTCCGCGAGCCCGCGCACCGAGGCATCGGTGCCGAGCAATTCGCCGATCAGCGCCACGGTCTGGGTGTTGTTCAGCGGACGCAACGCGATCGTCTGTGCGCCCGGAATCGCCGCCAGCGCGCCTTGATACTCGGGCCGGTAGGTGATCAGCATCATCGAGCGGGTTTGCCGGATCACCGTCAGAAAGTCGGCGAGCATCGACTCGCTGACCTGGTCGATCCAATGGGCATCCTCGATCACATAGAGGGCCGAGCCACGGCGATTCACCCATGCGGCGGTCACGAGCGCGGTGAGACGCCGCCGCCGGGCGTCACCCTCGATGTTGGGCGCTTCCACCGTGGGATCCGCAATGCCGAGCAGGTCGTCGACCAGCCAGAGATCCTCACTGTCGGCGTTCGGGAACCTGGCTTCCAGCTGCGCCCGTGCGGCCGCGTCGCCCAGCCCGTCGACCCCGAGGGCGGCGCGCAACAACCCCGTCACCGCGTGGAACGGAATATCGCTGGTGTGGGACTCGCAGTACACGGTGATGACGTCCATCCCGCGGCTCTTCGCCAATGCCGCCGATTCGCGGACGGTACGGCTCTTGCCGATGCCTGGCGGTCCGACGACATCGATGACGCATCCTGCCCCGCCGACCGCCTCATCGAGGATGCCGGCGATGGTGTTGAGTTCCCATGTGCGCCCGACCAAATGAGGGTCTTTGCGCTGGCTGTGCTGGCTCGTGGCAGCGATCAAGCGGCGAGCGGGGACCGGGTCCTTGGCTCCCTTGATGTACACCATCTCTGGATCCGCAAGGGTCGCGGCGTCGTCGACCAGCCGCGCGGTGGACTCGCTGAGCATCACCCCGCCCGGGGGCGCGACCGACTCCATCCGCTGGGCCATTCCCACCTGCTCGCCGATGGCCGTGTACCCCAGAGCGCCGGATCCGATCTCGCCGGCGATCACCTGACCCGAATTCAGGCCAACCCGTAGCTGCAGCTCGATCTTGTCCCTGCGCGCGACTTCGCCCGCCACGCGTCTGGTCTCGTCCTGGATCCCGAGCGCCGCAAGGCAGGCGCGAAAAGCGTGGTCCTCCAATGCGATTGGGGCGCCGAACACTGCCATGATCCCGTCGCCGGTGAACTTGTCCACCCTGCCGCCGAATCTCTGAACGACCGCCGCTGCGCGCTCGACGAGTTCGCCCATGATCTCGCGCAGCCGTTCCGCGCCCACCGCGGCGGCGATATCCATCGAGTGCACGACGTCGGCGAACAGTACGGTCACCTGCTTGTACTCCGCGGCCGCCGGACTGACCGTGACTTGCGATCCGCACTCGTCGCAGAACTTGGCGGTGGCGCGCAGTTGAGCGCTGCATGATGGGCACGCCACGGTGGACATCGTCACGTGAGCACCACCCATCCAGGTCGTACCACCCCAGTTGTAGAGAATAGGCGGCCTGCCCCGGTGAAGCGTGGGTATTGGCACTTTGCTGGACTGCCGGCGCTAGGGCCGCGACTAGGCGTCTGGCCCCGGATGGTGCGGGTGACCGGTGTGCCGGATTGCCGTCCCGAAGAACGGC
>NZ_LZJB01000046.1:0-1315 GCF_001666895.1 Mycobacterium sp. E3298 | reverse complement strand
CCGCCGAGTCATTCGGCCTGTTGACGCGGACCTTGGTCGCCGCGGCGTGCACCGACCCGCTCACCGGACTGCTCAACCGTGCCGGCTGGGAGATTGCCACCGCCGACTTGCTGGCGCGGGCCCGTTCGACCGCGTCCACCGTCACCGTCGTCGCGCTGGACATCGACAACTTCAAACAGATCAACGACACCGACGGACATGTCGCCGGCGATCGGCACCTGATAAGTCGCGCGGATATCTGGCGAGAAGCGGCCCCCGCGCACGCCGTTCTGGCCAGGTTCGGCGGCGACGAGTTCGCGGTGTGTATCGCTGACCGCCCCGGTCGCAAGCCCACCGCGGCAGAGCAATTCGTCGGCGCCGCGCGGCTATATACGCCGGGCACCAGCATCGGGACCGCGTCGGCCTCCGGCAAGGACGCCGATATCGCCACGCTGCACGCCGCCGCGGACGCCGAGCTCTATATCGCCAAGCAGAAGCGAATCTCCGAGGCCCGTGAGGCCGATGCGCACCGGCGTTATGAGTCCCGCTGAATTGCTTGTGCCGCAAGCGGGTTCGCCCGCACCGTCGGGTGCGGCGGCGGGACAGTGCTCGTCGCCGCCGCCCAACGACTCCCGCACGGGCGGGCCAAAACCGGACGAGCTGCGTGTGCTCGCCTACTCGCGACCGCCGCTAACCCATTGTCAAGATCGCGACTGCGGCGACGGCGATCATCGCCACGAGGGCGACCAAAATCACGGTGATCGCCGCGCGCACGATCTCTTCTTCTGAGGGCCGCCAGCGCGGTTTCAATTCGGCGAGAACGGTGTCCCCTCCCCAGGGCATACCGTTGAGCCGTGCGACCGCCGAAATGACATCGTCGTGCGCGTCGAACGCGTCGTTCTCGATTGGCTCGTGCGCGGCGATTGCGATCGTCATATCAGCCCCCAGGCTCGCGGACGCCGATCGGCGTTGTTCGGGTCAAAGCTTCGGAATTCTCGTGAATTCATGATACGAGCGCGAAAATCACGATTGCGGTAACGATCCTTAACGGTCACGGCACGGAGTCGCGCTAAACGCCAACCATGCTCGCCTGACAAGAGGCGGCCGCCGGCCAAATTTGGGATCGGTAGCGGCAGGCGCGCTATTTACTTCAACTGCAGAGCGCCCCGACCACGGGCCGCCCGACGGAATAGGACAGTCATGATGCGACGGATCGCGCGGTTGGCGACCACCGCCCTGCTGGCCGGTGGGTTGGGTGTTGCGGGTCTCGGGTTGGCCGCGGGCACGGCCAATGCCGATGGTGGCCCACACCGCTGGTGCCCCGGCGAACCTCTGC
>NZ_LZJB01000045.1:0-2844 GCF_001666895.1 Mycobacterium sp. E3298 | reverse complement strand
GACCGACGGCCTGCCCTGGACCTGGGAGACGTTCCCCGAATACCTGGACGCGCTGGACGCCGGCAAGCGGGACATCGACGTCGCCGCGTACCTGCCGCACTCGCCGCTGCGGGTCTACGTGATGGGCCAGCGCGGCGCCGACCGCGAGCCGGCCACCGCCGAGGACCTCGCCCAGATGCGGGCGCTGGCCAAGGAGGCGGTCGAGGTCGGGGCGCTCGGCTTCGCGTCGTCGCGGCTGACGATCCACAAAACCGAAAGCGGTTCGCCCATCCCGAGCTACGACGCCGCGCGGGAGGAGATCGAGGAAATCGCCCGCGGTGTCGTCGACGGCGGCGGCGGCCTTCTTCAGTTCGTGCCGGACATCCCGGCCGGCGGCTACGAGCCCGTACTGCAGACGGTGTTCGACGTGGCCGAGGACGTCGACCTGCCGCTGACCTTCACGCTGGTGGTGGCCAACTCCGGCGACCCGACGTGGGAGGACGCCATCACGATGATCGAGAAGGCGAATTCCCGGGCCGGCGACGGTGACCCCCGGATCACCGCACAGCTGCTGCCGCGCCCGATCGGGCTGATCATCGGGCTGCAGCTGTCCGCCAACCCGTTCGTGCTCTACCCGAGCTACCGCGAAATCGCGCACCTGCCCCTGGCCGAGCGGGTCGCCGAGATGCGCAAGCCGGAGGTGCGCGCGCGCATCCTCGCCGACAAGCCGGGCCAGGGCCACCCGATCCTATACGTGGCCCAGATGTGGGACTGGATCTACCCGCTGGGCGACACCCCCGACTACGAGCCGGACCCGTCGACCTCCATCGGGGCCCGGGCGCGGGCACGAGGCGTGAACCCGATGGAGGAGGCCTACGACCGGCTGCTCGACGACGAGGGCCGCGCCATGCTGCTGGTGGCGACCAGCAACCTGCAGGGCAATTCGCTGGACACCGTGGGCAAGCTGCTGCACCGCGACGACGTGGTGCTCGGGCTCGGCGACGGCGGCGCGCACTACGGGATGATCTGCGACGCCAGCTACTCGACGTACTTCCTGACGCATTGGGCGCGCGACCGCGAGTCGGGCCGGTTCACCGTGCCCCAGGCCGTCCGCGAGCTCACGTCGGTGCCGGCGCGCATCGCCGGGCTGGGCGACCGGGGGCGCATCGGCGTCGGCTACAAGGCCGACCTCAACGTCATCGATCACGCCGCGTTGCGCCTGCACAAGCCGGTCATCACCTACGATCTGCCGGCCGGGGGCCGGCGCCTCGACCAGACCGCCGACGGCTACGTCGCGACGATCGTGGCCGGCGAAGTGATCGCGGAGAACGGCGTGCCCACCGACGCTCGTCCAGGCAAGTTGGTCCGCGGTCGGCAACCGCGCCCGGTACCCGCGCAATAACGCCACCAAAACAGCCAGATCCCGGGTAAGTTGAGCCGGTGACGAGCCCGCATTTTGCGTGGTTGCCGCCAGAAGTCAACTCGGCACGAATCTTCTCGGGTCCCGGAGCCGGGCCGCTGCTTGCTGCCGCGGAAGCCTGGGACGGACTGGCCGAGGACTTGGCATCGTCAGCATCGTCGTTTTCTTCGGTTACGTCAAATCTCGCCAGCGGCTCCTGGCAGGGGCCGTCCTCGGCGGCGATGATGGCTCTCGCCACGCACTACGTCAGCTGGCTGAGCGCGGCGGCGGCCCAGGCCCAGGCGGTGTCCAGCCAGGCCTCGGCGGTGGCGGCGGCGTTCGAGGGCGCGTTGGCGGCCACGGTGCAGCCCGCGGTGGTCGCGGCCAATCGCGCGCTGGCGCAGGCGTTGTCGGCCACCAACTGGCTGGGCCAGAACACCCCCGCGATCGCCGACATCGAGGCCGCCTACGACCAGATGTGGGCGTCCGACGTCGAGGCGATGTACGGCTATCACGCCGACGCGTCGGCGGCCGTGGAGAAACTGGCGCCCTGGCAGCAGGTGTTGCAGAACCTCGGCTTCCACTTCAGCAGCAGCGGCCAGCTCACCTTCGGCCTGCCGGCGGCGCGGGTTCCGCGCACGCTGTAGCGGCCCGGCCCGCGCCTATCCTGAGGGTCATGCGCACCAAGAAGCAGGTGGACGTCGAGCGTCTGGCGGCCGCCCTTCCCGACTACCCGTTCGCCTACCTGGTCACCGTCGACGACGACTACCGCGTCCACACCGTGACGGTCGAGCCGCGGATGCGCGACGCGACGCTGGACGTCGGCCTCATCGGTGGCCGCACCCGCCAGAATTTGGCGCAGCGCCGCGACGTCACCCTGCTGTGGCCCCCGACCGAGCCCGGCGGCTATTCGCTGATCGTCGATGGCACGGCCGAGGTCAGCGACGCGGGCGACGCCGTTCGCCTGGAAGTCGTGCCCGGCCGCGCCCTTCTGCACCGCGAGGCCGACCCCGGCTCCCCGGGCGCGGCCAAGGGCTGCCTGCACGACTGCGTGGTGTTCTCCCGGTGAGCCGCGTCGCCCCGCTGGCCCCGCCGTGGAGCGAGGAGGACGCGGCGGGGATCAACAGCTGGGGTCACCCGGACCGCACCTATGAGCCGCTGCTGCTGGTGCGCTGCCTGCAACGCCACCCGGCGCTGGCCACCCGGCTGCGCAAGCTCGGCGAATCACTCTATGTCGCAGCGCTTTTGCCCGCCCGGACGCGGACGATCGCGATCCTGCGCAGCTGCGCGCTCCTCGGTTGCCGATACGAGTGGGGCGGGCAGGCGGCGTTCTGGGGTCCGATCGCGGGTGTCAGCGACGACGAGTGCGACGCGCTGGTGACCGCCGGCCCCGACGACCCGCGGTGGGCGCCCGACGAGCGGACCCTGATCGAGGCGGTCGACGAGCTGGAGCGCACCGGTTCCTG
>NZ_LZJB01000044.1:0-855 GCF_001666895.1 Mycobacterium sp. E3298 | reverse complement strand
GGGCGGAGGTTCGCCGATGGCTCGCCGACAATCTGGTCGGCGAATTCGCAGCTCTCAAGGGTCTTGGCGGACCGGGGCGCGAACATGAGGCGTTCGAGGAGCGCCGGGCATGGAACCAGCATCTCGCCAAGGCCGGTCTCACCTGCCTGGGCTGGCCCGTCGAGCACGGCGGCCGCGGGCTGTCGACCGCGCACCGGGTGGCGTTCTATGAGGAGTACGCGAAAGCCGACGCGCCGGACAAGGTCAACCACTTCGGCGAGGAGCTGCTCGGCCCGACGCTGATCGCCTTCGGGACGCCCGAGCAGCAGCAGCGGTTCCTGCCCAAGATCCTCGACGTCACCGAGCTGTGGTGCCAGGGCTATTCCGAACCTGGCGCCGGCAGCGACCTGGCCAACGTGTCCACCACCGCCGAGCTGGACGGCGACCAGTGGGTGATCAACGGCCAGAAGGTGTGGACCTCGTTGGCGCACTGGGCGCAGTGGTGTTTCGTGGTCGCCCGCACGGAGAAGGGGTCCAAGCGGCACGCCGGGCTTTCCTACCTGCTGGTGCCGTTGGATCAGCCCGGGGTGCAGGTGCGCCCGATCATCCAGCTCACCGGTGACTCGGAGTTCAACGAGGTCTTCTTCGACGACGCCCGCACCGACGCCAACCTGGTGGTCGGCGAGCCCGGCGACGGCTGGCGGGTCGCGATGGGCACGCTGACCTTCGAGCGCGGGGTGTCGACGCTTGGGCAGCAGATCCGCTACGCCCGTGAGCTTTCCAACCTCGCCGACCTGGCGCGTCGCAACGGCGCCGCCGACGACCCCTTCATCCGCGAGCGGCTGACCCGCGCGTGGACCGGGTTGCGCGCGATGC
>NZ_LZJB01000043.1:0-927 GCF_001666895.1 Mycobacterium sp. E3298 | reverse complement strand
CCGGCGCCGGAGACGAACAGCTGGCCGGCCGCCAGCAGCAGCGAATCGACTTCGGGACGGTCCTTGGCCATCGACACCGCCGCCACGGCCGGCTCACTCGCCAGGGACCGCTCCACCGCGGCCGTCAGCGCCGCGCCCGGGCCCACCTCCACGAAGGCGGCACCGCCCAGCGATTCGGCCACCCGCACGCCGTCGACGAACCGCACCGGCCGGCGCACGTGCTCGACCCAGTAGTCGGCGGACCCGTATCCGGGGCCGGCCAATTGCCCGGTCACGTTGGACACCAGGTCAATTCGCGGCGCGCCGGGCGACACCCCGGCCACCACCGCGGCGAACTCCTCGATCATCGGCTCCATCAACGGCGAATGGAACGCGTGCGAGACGGCCAACTGCCGCACCCGCCGGCCGCAGTCCGCCAGCCGATCCGCCACCGTCGTCACCGCGGTCCGCTCACCCGAGAGCACCACCGCGTCGGGGCCGTTGACCGCCGCGAGGCTCACGTCGCCGTTGAGAAGCGGCGCCACCTCGGCCTCGGTGGCGCTCACCGCCACCATCACCCCGCCGGCCGGCAGCGCCGCCATCAACCGCCCACGGGCCGCCACCACCCGCGCCGCGTCCGGCAACGACAGCACCCCCGCCACACAGGCCGCCGCGATCTCCCCCACCGAGTGGCCGATCACCACGTCGGGGATCACCCCCCAGGACCGCCACAGCGCCGCCAGGGCGACCTCGAGCACGAACAACGCGGGCTGGGCGAACTCCGTGCTCTCCAGCAGGTCCGGGTCGGCGCCCCACATCACGTCACGCAGCGGCAGCCGAGCGTGGCCGTCCACCGCCGCCACGGCCTCGTCGAAGGCCTGGGCGAAGGCCGGAAAGCGTTGGTACAGCTCCCGTCCCATCCCGAGCCGCTGGGAGCCCTGGCCGGGG
>NZ_LZJB01000042.1:0-4705 GCF_001666895.1 Mycobacterium sp. E3298 | reverse complement strand
AGGTACACGGTGCCGCCGCGGGGAGTGCCCGCCGACGCCGGCTTCGCCTGACGGCGGTCGATCAGGCCGGCCCGCTGCCTCAGATACTCCGCGTCCAATAGGTGCTCCGGCGGGACCCGCATGTGGTCGATGTCGCAGACGTATGCCTGCGCGTCCGCAAACGCCAGCTTGAGCGCTTCGATCTGCAGGTGCAAACTCTCGGCCGAATCGACTGGCAGCGAAGACATGTCAAAGTGCTGGAGGATCCCGAGCGCGATCAGCGCCACGATGCCCTGCCCATTGGGCGGGATCTCGTGAACGGTGTACCCGCGGTAGGTTCCGCTGATGGTGCCCACCCAGTCGGCTCGGTGAGCCGCCAGGTCGCTGGTCCGCATCACGCCGCCGTTGGCAAGCGCGTGCGCCTCGAGTCGCTCGGCCAGCTCCCCGCGGTAGAACGCCTCACCCTTGGTCGCGGCGATCTTCTCCAGCGTGGCGGCCTGCTCGGGAAACCTGAACACCTCGCCGGGTTTCGGTGCCCGCCCGGCTGGCATGAACGCCTCGGCGAAACCGGGCTGCTTTTCGAAGAGTGGCACTTGGGCCGCCCACTGGTCGGCAACCGTGGGCGAGACCAGGAAACCCTTGAGCGCGTAGTCGATTGCGGGCTCAAAGAGCCTTTCGAACGGAAGCCTGCCGAACCTGTCATGTAGTTCCGTCCACGCCGACACCGCGCCGGGCACGGTCACCGCGTTCCAGCCGAGCGCCGGAACGGCCTTGCCGCCGAAGAATTCCGGGGTCCAGGCCGCGGGCGAGCGGCCCGACGCGTTCAGCCCGTGCAATCGCCGGCCGTCCCAGACGATGGCGAAGGCGTCCGAGCCGATGCCGTTGGATACCGGCTCCACGACCGTCAGGGCGATGGCGGTGGCGACGGCCGCGTCCACCGCGCTTCCGCCCTCGGCCAGCATCCGAAGGCCCGCTTGGGCGGCCAGCGGTTGTGACGTGCACACAACGTTCTCCGCCAGGATGGGCTTTCGCGGCCAGGCGTAAGGGAGATCCCAGTCGAATGGTGCGGTCACCTTGCGATCGTCGCACGAGGTATCGAGCGGACCCAACGGAAGTCCCGCCTGCGAAAGGCATTGCGCTCGTCCCGAATTTGATAGCGCATGCGATATTTCATTCGCGATTCGCCGACGGCCCGGCTGCTGGTGCGGCAGTGACTGACGTGACGCGGGCCCACGACAACCGGCCTCAGGCCGTCAACAGCGGCGCCATCCAGGTGAGCTCGGCCGGCAGTTGCGAACTCCAGAACTCCGCGTTGTGCCCGCCGGGTGAGAAGCCGCCCGCCGGCGGATGGGGCAGTTGAGCGATGAACTGCTTGGTGGCACCGTAGAACGGATCGCTGTCACCGCAATCGACCCGAATGGGAATCGACGCCAGCGCCGGCATTCCGAACACCGAGTTCGCCGCGAAGTCGTCGGACCCGTCGAACGCGCCGGGGGCAGCCGCGCCGGAGGACAGCCAAAGTGCGGGACTGACCGCGCAAATGGCCGCTGTGCGCGCGGGACCCAGCCGGCCGCCGAGCAACAACGCGCCGTAGCCGCCCATCGACCAGCCCAGGAACGCCACCCGGGAGGTGTCCAGGCCCTGGGTGCCCAGCATGGGTATGAGCTCGTCGAGCACCATGGCCCCGCTGTCCTCGCCGGAGGCCCGCTTGTGCCAATAGCTGCCCCCGCCGTCCACGGCAACCACCGCAAAGGGCGGCAGCCCCGCGTTGACGGCCTGCGCCAGACCCTGTTCGACGCCGCCGGCCATCACGGTCGACGCATCACTGCCTTTACCGTGCAGCGCGATCACTGGTCGCAGGGCCTTGGTCTGGCCGGGCGGACGCGCGATGGCCCAGTTGGTGTTGATTCCGCCGCGCGCCGCCGAAACGAAGGAACCGGTCACCATGGTGGGCGCGGCCTGACCCGGCGGCGCCGGTTCGAGAGGCGGAGGAGGTGGCGGCGCCAGCGGCGCCTGGGTGCCCGCGGGCGACAGCGGCATGGCCTGGGAAGGGCGGGGCTTGAACAGGATGTCGAGGGCATAAGTGCCGGCTGCGCCCGCGGCCGCGCTGGCTCCGAGGCCCAGCAGGGCGCGGCGGCTCAGGTCGGACATGCGGGCCATCATGCCATGTTCGTTTAGCGGGCCGTTTGGCGGAAATGGCAATGCAGTACCACTTTGACTGGCACGATGGCTACTCGTGACGGCAGCAGTTACTCCCAAGGGAGAACGTCGACGGTATGCGCTCGTCAGCGCCGCCGCCGAGCTGCTTGCCGAGGGCGGTTTCGAGGCCGTGCGGCACCGCGCTGTCGCTCGGCGCGCCGGACTCCCGTTGGCGTCGACGACGTATTACTTCTCGTCCCTTGACGATTTGATTGCGCGCGCCGTCGAACACATCGCGATGATCGAGGTGGCGCAGCTGCGGTCGCGGGTTACCGCACTTTCCCGTCGGCGTCGCGGTCCCGAAACCATCGCCGAGGTGTTGGTCGACCTGCTCGTCGGCGACGTGTCCAGCCCGGGACTCAGCGACCAATTGATCTCGCGCTACGAGCGGCACATCGCCTGCACCCGCCTGCCCGCGTTGCGCGAGACCATGCGTCGCAGTCTGCGGCAGCGCGCCGAGGCCGTGGCCGAGGCCATCGAGCGATCGGGCCGGACGGTGCACATCGAGCTGGTGTGCACGCTGATCTGTGCGGTCGACGGTTCCGTGGTCTCAGCCTTGGTCGAAGGTCGCGATCCTCGCGCGGCGGCGCTGGGTACGGTGGTCGACCTCATCGACGTGCTGGCGCCGATCGATCAGCGGCCCGTGCGGTCGGCGGGCAGCGATGGCGTCACGATGTACCCGGTGGCGAAGTCGCCGTAGATCGTCACATCCGCCGGGCGGCGTTGTGCGTACAAGGCCACGTAGGCGCACACGACGGCGTCGATCGGATCCTCGGCCCGGCGCAGCTCGGCTTTGCGCCGGGCGGTGGTTACGCCCCTGCGCAGCCGGCCCCAATCGTCGTGGCGCATCACCTCTAACGGCACCGCGGCGTGCGCAAGCCTCTCGATGCCGTCCATCAGCAGGAGCAGCTCGGATCTGAGCTGGTCGACGTCGCGGCCGGGCTTGGCCTTGTACTTGAGCGTTCGCGCCAACCGGAACAGCACCACCGTCGCCGGATGCGGATAGACCTCGATGGCGCGGCGCGGCGCCGACGAGCGCGGGTCCATGTCCAGTCCGAGTGCGTTGGCCAATCGGGCCGCGCGCGGTCCGTCGGCGAACTCCGGTTTCGCGGTGTTGGCCGGATGGGCGCCGGCTTCGAACCTGCGGAAGTCGCGGTTGAGCGCCGCTTCGGCGGGACGCTGGCCGGTCGGGTTCGTCACCACCAGCGGCGCGTCGAAGGCGACGACGCAATGTCCACGCACGTATGGCGACAACGCGGCGAGCACGGTGACGTCGTCGCCTTCGGCGCCGATGTGCACGAGGTGGCCTCCGGCGTCGACGACCGCCACCCCCGTCGGGTTGCGCCCGGCCCAGGCCAGATCGACACCGGCGAAGTACATCCCGCCCAGTATGGGGCCGCAGCCCGTCACACGGGCCACAGGGGTCACCGCCTCGGGAGGATCGGTCGAGGTGCCCGCCTCGCAGCGACAATTCGGCCGGCGGTGGGCGATCGCCGCTTGTTGTCGCTCGGAGGCGGGCACTCGGTGGGCCGGGCCGCGACGGAGGCTGGTGTGGCCAATGTGACCGCAACCCGGCTGGCGGGACGGGCCGATCGTAAGCTCTATGTCTGTGAGCATTCCGAATGTCCTGGCCACCCGGTACGCCAGCGCGGAAATGGTCGCGATCTGGTCGCCGGAGGCCAAGGTCGTCGCGGAACGCCGGCTGTGGCTGGCGGTGCTGCGGGCGCAGGCGGAGCTGGGTGTCGACGTCCCGCAGGACGCGATCGCCGACTACGAGCGGGTGCTCGAGGACGTCGATCTGGCCTCGATCGCCGACCGCGAGCGGGCGCTGCGCCACGACGTCAAGGCCCGGATCGAGGAATTCAACGCGCTGGCCGGCCACGAGCACGTGCACAAGGGGATGACCAGCCGCGACCTGACCGAGAACGTGGAGCAGCTCCAGATCCGGCGGTCGCTGGAGCTGGTGTTCTCCCACGGCGTCGCGGTCGCGGCGCGACTCGCCGAGCGGGCGGTGGCCTACCGCGATCTAGTGATGACCGGACGCAGCCACAACGTCGCCGCGCAGGCCACCACGCTGGGCAAGCGGTTCGCCTCTGCCGCGCAAGAGACGCTGATCGCGCTGACCCGACTGCGCGAGTTGATCGACCGGTACCCGCTGCGCGGCATCAAGGGTCCGATGGGCACTGCCCAGGACATGCTGGACCTGCTGGACGGCGACGCTGCCAAGCTGGCCGAACTGGAGCGACGGGTGGCCGAATTCCTCGGCTTCGCAAGCGTTTTGACCAGCGTGGGCCAGGTCTATCCGCGTTCGCTGGACCACGACGTGCTCTCGGCTCTGGTGCAGCTGGGCGCCGGGCCGTCGTCGATGGCCCACACCATCCGGCTGATGGCCGGGCACGAGCTCGTCACCGAGGGGTTCGCGCCGGGACAGGTGGGGTCGTCGGCGATGCCGCACAAGATGAACACCCGAAGTTGTGAGCGGGTCAACGGGCTGCAGGTCGTGTTGCGCGGCTACGCCTCGATGGCC
>NZ_LZJB01000041.1:0-561 GCF_001666895.1 Mycobacterium sp. E3298 | reverse complement strand
ACCGAGCCGGGCTCGAGCGGCCTCCAGCTTGCCCAGGTACACGTGCCGCTGTTGCGCGGCCAGCGCTTCGGCCGCGGCCATCCGGGCCAGCATCGGCGCCCGCCAGCAGTGGCAGATGGCCAACGCCAGCGCGTCCGCGGCGTCCGCGGGAGTCGGCTTCGCTTGCAGCGCAAGGATTTTCGTGACCATCGCGGTCACCTGGGCCTTGTCCGCGGCACCGTTGCCCGTGACCGCGGCCTTGACCTCGCTCGGCGTGTGGAAGTGCACGTCGATGCCGCGCTTGGCCGCCGCCAGCGCGATCACCCCGCCGGCCTGCGCGGTGCCCATCACCGTCGACACGTTCAGCTGGGAGAACACCCGCTCGATGGCGACGACGTCCGGTTGGTGGGTGGCCAGCCAGTGCTCGACGGCATCGCTGATGGCCAGCAGCCTCTCGGCCAGCGGCGCGTCCGACGGGGTCCGCACCACGTCCACGTCCAGCGCGACCACGTTTCGTCCGCGCCCGCTTTCGACCACCGACAGCCCGCATCGGGTCAGCCCGGGGTCGACGCCCATCACGCG
>NZ_LZJB01000040.1:0-870 GCF_001666895.1 Mycobacterium sp. E3298 | reverse complement strand
TCGCCGTTGGTGAACTCGCCGATGGGGACGGTCAACGTCGTGGGGGAACCGCGCAGCCCCCAGCCGAGGCGGGCCAGGTCCCACACGTGGTCGCCGCGGTCAACGGTCAGGGCGTCGGCCACGGCGCGCGGCACCGCGTACCAGCGCCACGGATTGAGCCACACCGCCGGGCGGCCTGCGGCCTGCAGCAGCGCGGCCACAAACTGCCGCTGATTGACCATGCGGTCCAGGTCCGCTCGTGGGGTGGCGCGCGTCCTGACGTATCCAAGGGCGTTGCGGCCGTTGACTTTCTGGCAACCGGCGGGCAGGTCGATCCCGGCCAAGGGGTCGTTGAGCGGCGTCGTCGGACATATCGTCACCCCGCCGAGTGCGTCGACCACCCCGGCGAATCCGCCGAATCCGATTTCGGCGTAGTGGTCGAGGCGCAGCCCGGTGGCCTCCTCCACGGTCTGCGCCAGCAGGGATGCCCCGCCCAAGGAGAAGGCGGCGTTGATCTTGTCCTTGCCGTGGCCGGGGATCGGGACGTAGGAATCGCGCGGTATCGACACCAGCGTCACCCGCCCGCCGGACCACAACTCTGGCAGGTGCACCAGCAGGATGGTGTCGGTGCGGCTGCTGCCGATGTCGCCGCCGGTCGCCAGGTCCTCCTGCTGTTCGGGGCTGAGTCCTTGGCGGCTGTCCGAGCCCACCAGCAACCAGTTGGTGCCGCGGCCGGGCCCGGGTCGTCCGGGGTAGTCGGTGAGAATCTCGTCGCGGTGCAACCGGCTGTCGAACCAGACGGCCCCACAGACGACGGCGATCCCGGCCAGCAGCGAGCCGATCACCAGGATCGACGCCAGCGACCGGACCCACCGGCGCCAGCCGCGTCGG
>NZ_LZJB01000039.1:0-2471 GCF_001666895.1 Mycobacterium sp. E3298 | reverse complement strand
GTCGGCACCGCGACACCCAGCTTGATGTTCTCGAACACGTGCGTGACCTCGGGCGTCGACAGGATGGCATCGAGCGGCTCGTCGAGGTAGTCGCCCATGTTCTTGCCGGCCATCTTCACGACCGCCTCCACCGTGGTCATCTTCTCCAGCGACTCGAGCAGGGCACGCCCCTCCTCGTTGCTGTGCTCCTTGATCACCCGGTCCAGCTCGGGGTAGATGTGGGCGAGGGCCGCCACCACCAGCGCAGGCAGGCCCGACAGGAAACTGCCGTTGAGCCGGCGGAAGGTGTTGCCGAGGTCGCCGACGGGCGATCCCAGCACCGCGCCGACGATGTTGAGTTCGGGCGCGTACTCGGCGCACACCTCGGCCGCCCAGGCGCTGGCCAGCCCGCCGCCGGAGTACCCCCACAGCCCGATCGGCGCCGAGGGCGAGAGCCCGAGGCGTTCCGCGCCCAGGGCGGCCCGAATGCCGTCCAGGACGCGATAGCCGGGTTCGTAGGGGGCGCCCCACAGGCCCCGCAGCCCCTCGTGGTCGGGCACGGACACGGCCCAGCCCTCGGCGACGGCCGCGGTGATCAGGAACAGTTCGAGCTGGCCGATCGAGCCGAGGGCCTTCGCCCGGCGCCGCAGCGCGTACGACGGGAAGCAGCGGGACGACACGGCGTCGATCGCGCACTGGTACGACAGCAGCGGGCACGGACGTTCCGGGGCCAGCTCGGCAGGGACGATCACGGTGGTCGCGGCGGCCTCGGGCTCGCCGTTCATGTCCATGGTCCGGTAGAGCAGCTGGGTGGCCTTGACGGGCTGCGGGATCAGCCCGAGAAAAGCCAGCTCGACGTCGCGCGAGCGCAGGACGGTGCCGGGTTCGGCGTGTTGGAAGCCGAGGGGCGGCTGGTAGAACGGGTCGTCCGAGGGCAGCAGCGGTCGCACCTTGCGCTGCAATTCCTCGTGCGGCGGCCGGGCGATCCACTCCGCCCCGCGCGTGCCTGCCAGATTGCCGAGCTCAGCCATTGAGGCTCCCTTCTAGGCCATCCGGCATTCTCGCGCACGAACGGCAGGTAACCAAAACGTAATCGCCGCACTGTGAGCGACTTCTTGGGTGGGCGATCCAGGTCATGCACGTCACTGGTACCCGGTTTGCGGCTGCGTCACCCGACGACGCTTCCCGTAAGCCTATCCGGGGCGGCGTTCGGCGGCGTCAAACTGACCCGGCGGTCGCAGCGCGGCGAATTCGTCGGTGACGCGCAACTGAGAATCGGTGAAGTGGTACAGGGCGGCCGGCCGGCCGCCGCTGCGGCCGGACTGGGCGATGGTGCCGGTCTGGCTGATCACCCCGCGGCGGACCAGCACCCGCTGCAGGTTCGTCGCGTCCACCTGATAGCCCAGCGCGGCGCCGTAGATGTCGCGCAGCGTGGAGAGTGCGAATTCCCTTGGGGCCAAGGCGAACCCGAGGTTGGTGTAGGACAGCTTGGCGCTCAGCCGGGCGTGCGCGTGCGTCACCATCGGGCCGTGGTCGAAGGCCATCGGCGGCAGGCTGCTCACCGGGTGCCAGCGGGTGTCCGGCGGCAGCTCGGGTGTGGCGGGGGAGGGCACCAGCCCCAGGAACGTCGACGCGATGACGCGCGCGCCCGGCACCCGATTCGGGTCGGAGAACACCGCCAGCTGTTCCAGGTGCGCGAGCTCCTTGAGGTCCACCTTCTCGGCGAGCTGTCGCAGGACGGAGGCGGTCATGTCCTCGTCGTTGCGCAGCCGTCCGCCCGGCAGCGACCAGGCGCCGCGCTCCGGGTCCTTGGCACGCTGCCATAACAGCACGTTCAGCTGGGGTTTCTCTGTTCGCAGGCCGGTGGTTACCCGGCGAACTTGAAACACCACCGCGAGCACCTCGTGTTCAGTGCTAGTATGGCCCATGTTTTCGATTATAAGTCGAAAACCTCCCGGGCTGAAAGGAGCCGCCGTGACGGTTATCAATCGCATGGACACGCTCGCTGAAGACATGATGGCCGACCTCACGAATTCGCCCGCCGGCTACGCCGGTGTCGAGGGAGACGAGCAATGGGCCGCCGAAATCCGCCGCCTGGCCAAGCTGCGCGGCGCCACCGTGCTCGCCCACAACTACCAGCTGCCCGCCATCCAGGACGTCGCCGACCACGTCGGCGATTCGCTGGCGCTCTCGCGGATCGCTGCCGAGGCTCCCGAGGACACCATCGTGTTCTGCGGCGTGCACTTCATGGCCGAGACCGCCAAGATCCTGAGCCCCGAGAAGACCGTACTCATCCCGGACCAGCGGGCCGGCTGCTCGCTGGCGGATTCCATCACCCCGGACGAACTGCGCGCCTGGAAGGACGAGCACCCCGGCGCCGTCGTCGTCTCCTACGTCAACACCACCGCAGCGGTGAAGGCGCTCACCGACATCTGCTGCACCTCGTCCAACGCCGTCGACGTGGTCGCATCCATCGACCCCGACCGCGAGGT